>NZ_NMPS01000171.1:0-43970 GCF_002261125.1 Siphonobacter sp. BAB-5385
TCCAGCCTGGAAGGCTTACGGGCTACTAGCCAGTCAGTAAAGAGAACCAAATTCGGTCCAGGTGGATAACGAAGAGCAAAATTTTTGATAAGCAGTTCATAAGGTTGCTTATAGTCTACCAGTCAGCCGTGCTTACGGGGCGAAACCCGATTTAAATAAACAGAGCACCTCTAAAAAGCACACTTCATTTTTAGAACTTTATGAAAACGAGCAAAAAGACTATTGAAAACGAAGCCCGCCGCGATTTTTTGAAGCAATCGTCGGTGTTGTCGGCTTTGGTGCTATCCCCCGAAAAGGCGATCAAGGACCCGAATTGGGATGAAAAAATTGCGGCTCCTTTTGAAAAAGTACCACTGAAACTGGAAATCAATGGGGTCAAGCATACGCTGAACGTGGAACCGCGTACGACCTTACTCGACCTTTTACGCGAGCAACTGCACCTGACGGGTACCAAAAAAGGTTGCGATTACGGCCAGTGCGGAGCCTGTACCGTACATTCCGACGGCCAGCGAATTAATTCCTGCCTGACCCTGGCAGTCACCGAAGAAGGCAAGAAAATCACGACCATCGAAGGACTGGCCAAAGGCGATACCCTGCATCCCATGCAGGAGGCTTTCGTCAAACACGACGGTTTTCAATGCGGTTACTGCACGCCCGGTCAGATTATGTCGGCGGTGGCATGTATCCGCGAAGGACACGCGAATTCCGAAGACGAAATCCGGGAGTACATGAGTGGGAACATCTGCCGGTGCGGAGCCTATCCCAATATTGTCGATGCCATTATGGACGTGAAGAAAGGAGGACAAACGGTATGAAAGCCTTTCAATACGTCCGGGCCATTACGGCAAAGTCAGCCCTTGAAGCGTTGGTAAAAGACCCTTCCGCTCAGTTCATTGCGGGTGGCACCAATCTGGTCGATTTGATGAAACGGGGCGTAACGGCTCCGGATAAACTCATCGACATCAGTCGTTTACCGCTGAATAAAATTGAAAAAGTAGCCAATGGCGTTCGCATCGGAGCCATGGCCCTCAACAGTCAGGTAGCCGATGACAAGCTGA
Source organism: Siphonobacter sp. BAB-5385 (assembly GCF_002261125.1). Taxonomy (NCBI): domain Bacteria; kingdom Pseudomonadati; phylum Bacteroidota; class Cytophagia; order Cytophagales; family Cytophagaceae; genus Siphonobacter; species Siphonobacter sp. BAB-5385. The sequence goes on from NZ_NMPS01000171.1 coordinate 1,059, forward strand.
TCCTGGAAAAGTGGCCGCTACTGGCTCAGGCCCTCAATGCCGGGGCTTCGGCCCAATTACGGAATAAGGCTACGGTGGGTGGCAATATGCTCCAGCGTACGCGTTGCGGCTATTTTTACGATACCGAAATGCCCTGTAATAAACGGCAGCCGGGAACGGGTTGCGGAGCCAAGGAAGGCTATAATCGCATGCATGCCATTTTCGGTACGAGCGAACACTGCATTGCCGTCCACCCCAGTGACATGTGCGTAGCGTTGGTAGCCCTCGACGCTGCGGTAGTCGTACAAGGTCCCAAAGGCGAACGAACCATTCCTTTCACCGAATTTCATCGCTTGCCCGGCGATCGTCCCGAAAAAGACAATACGCTGGAAAAAGATGAATTGATCGTAGCCGTAACGCTACCGGATTCGCCCTATACGCAACACGCTCATTATCTGAAAGTACGCGATCGGGCTTCGTACGCCTTTGCGTTGGTCTCCGTAGCGGCGGCGTTGGAGCTGGAGGGTAAAACCATTAAGTCGGCCCGACTGGCGATGGGTGGCGTGGCTCATAAACCCTGGCGTTTGCAGGAAGTGGAAAAGGCTTTGGTGGGCAAAACCGTATCCGAAGCTACATTTCAACAGGCTGCTCAGCAGGCGATGGCCGGAGCCGGGCGTTTGAGTACAATGCCTTCAAACTCAAGCTCGCTCCTAATACAATTGTAGAAGCTTTGAAAATGGCCGCTGGCCTAACCGCATAAGCTCATGAAAAATAAAGATGAACGAATTGGCGGACGCATGAGTCGCGTCGATGCTCAGCTGAAAGTGACGGGGGCCGCCAAATATTTCGCCGAATTTGAAGTAACCAATTTGGTCTACGGGGTACTGGTTCCGAGCACGATTACGAAAGGAACGATAAAGAGTCTGGATACGAAAAAGGCCGAAAGTGCTCCGGGTGTACTGGCGGTTCTTTCCCACCTGAACGCTCCGAAAACACCCGCGTACCAAACGGACGAACCGAGCAAAACCTCTTCCGGACGCGGTCCCGGAATGAAGGCTTTTTACGATAACAAAGTCTATTTCAACGGCCAACCCATCGCGATGGTCGTAGCAGATACCTTTGAACGGGCTACCTACGCAGCTTCACTGGTGACCGCTCAGTACGAAAAGTCTTCGCATCAAACCGACCTCAAAAGCAATCTGGATAAAGGGATTACACCCAAAAGCAAGTCCCTGCAGGATTATCAACGGGGCCAGAAAGACGCGTATCAAACGGCCCCGGTTAAGATTGAAGCCGAGTACATCCAACCTACGGAAGTACATAATCCAATGGAATTACACGGTATTCTGGCTCAGTGGGAAGGTCCGGACAAAATCACCGTATACGCGAAGACGCAGGGCGTAAAGATGACCCAGCAGGTCATTGCCGATACGTTCAAGATTCCGAAAGAAAAGGTATCCGTTCACTCGCAGTTTGTGGGGGGAGCATTCGGAATGTCGCTGCGGGTATGGCCGCACGAAATTGCCACGATACTGGCGGCTCAGAAAGTACAGCGTCCCGTCAAACTGGTGATCACGCGGGATCAGATGTTTACCATCGCGGGTTACCGACCGCATACGCATCAAAAAGTAGGCATTGGAGCCAATAAAGACGGAAAGTTTGTCGGCATTTCCCACTGGGCCAATGTTCAGAACAGTAACTACGAAGAGTTTACCGAAGCGACGGTGGGCATGACGCGGTTTCTGTACCGTTCGCCCAACGTCAACACGACCTATCGGGTTGTACCGCTTGACATTTGTACGCCGATCCCCATGCGTGGACCCGGCGAAGCGACGGGAGCTTTTGCTTTGGAATCAGCAATTGATGAATTGTCGTATGCCCTGAACATGGACCCGATTGACTTACGGATGAAGAACTATCCCGAAAAAGACCCCGAGCAGGATTTACCCTGGTCGAGTAACCACGTTCGGGAGGCCTATCAGTTGGGAGCCGATAAAATCGGCTGGTCGAACCGCCCGAAAGAACCCCGCAGCAAAAAAGAAAACGGCATGTGGGTAGGATACGGCATGGCAACGGGTACGTTCGGAGCCCACCGACGCGAGGCGACGGCCCGGGCTCAGCTCAAAGCGGATGGTACCTTGCTCATCCAAAGTGCAGCCAGTGATATTGGTCCGGGAACGGGTACGGCCATGGTGCAAATTGCCGCTGAAGTCATGGGTATGTCCGCCGACCGAATCAAGTTCGAATTAGGCGAAACGGCTTTTCCTTACGCTCCCATTCAGGGTGGTTCGGCGACGGTGGCCTCGGTAGGTTCGGCGGTACACGAAGCCTGTATGGCTTTGCGTCAGCAACTGGTGGAACTTTCGGGCAATGCTTTGAAAAAAGCCAAAGTTGATACGCTGGTTTACGAAGAAGGCCGCGTTCGCTCCCCTACCGATCGCTCGGCCAGTATTGCTTACACGGAAATTCTAAAGCGGAATAATCTGCCGATGCTGGAAGTAACCAAGGAGGCGAAACCGGGCGAAGAAGGGAAGAAATTTGCTATGTATTCCTTCTCCGTACATTTTGTGAAAGTTCATGTCCACCCCACGACAGGCGTAGTCCGGGTCAAACACGCCGTAGCCGTGGCAGATGCGGGTACGATTGTGAATCACAAAACGGCCAGCAGCCAGATGATGGGTGGAGCCGTGGGTGGTATCGGCATGGCTTTACAGGAAGAAGCCGTGATTGACCATCGCTACGGACGATATATCAACAACGATCTGGCTAATTATCACGTACCCGTCAATGCCGACATACCCGATATTGATGTCTTGTTTGTCGATAAAAAAGACCCCTACATTAATCCCATGGGAGCCAAAGGACTGGGCGAAATCGCCATTATTGGGATGGCTCCAGCCATTGCCAATGCGGTGTACAACGCCACTGGAAAACGGATTCGGGAATTACCGATTACGCCGGATAAGTTGATTTAGGCTTAATTAGTGGTTGTTATAGTTGTTGGTTGTTAGTACCTCATTGGCTATGAAGTTATAGCCAAGTCACTAGGTAATAAACAATGAGATTAGGGAGCGAACCTATTATTTGTAGCGTCAACGATTAGGATATACTTGCCTTTAATAAAGACGTCCCTGACTGTACAAGTCAGGGACGTTCTATTTTTGTGGGTTGAAATCCTCGGTTTTATCGCATAGCCATGTCGCCGCTCCGGATTTTCTCGCCTACTCTCTTAACATCCTTCATCACCCGGAAAAAGTTATCACCCCAGATTTTTTTCAGGTCCTTTTCGCTGTAGCCACGACGAACCATTTCAATCGTCAGGTTTTCGTATTCAGAAATGTCGAAACAATCAGCCAGGTAACCACCGCCGTCATAATCACCGCCGATGCCCACATGATCCACGCCCATGATTTTCACAAAATGGTCGAGGTGATTGATTGCATCTTTCACTGTAGCCAACGGTACAGGGTATTTCTTGTTCAATTCCCGCATTTCCGTCCGCATGGCTTTCATTTGTTCGTCCGACATGGCCCCACCCGTCGTATACTTCTTACGGATTTCAGCCGTTGCTGCCTCGCGTTCGGGATTTTTGGGAGCTTCTTTAATATAGCTACTTAGTAAATTCAACTGCACTACGCCGCCTTTTTTGGCAACGGCCCGTAGTAAGTCATCGTTTAAGTTTCGGGGATGGTTCAGTACCGACCAGGCATCGGAATGCGTGGCGACGATGGGAGCTTTTGACAGTTTGATTAAATCCCACACCGTACTGTCGGATACGTGCGAAATGTCGATAATCATCCCAAGACGATTCATTTCCGTCACTACTTTTTCGCCGAAGGGACTCAGGCCGTTGAATTCCGGTCCTTTGGGATCGGTCGATGAGTCGCAGATATCGTTATTTGCCGAGTGAGAAAGCGTCATGTAGCGTACGCCGCGATCATAAAACTTTTGAAGCAGCGACAGATCGTTCCCGATCTGATAGCCATTTTCCATGCCAATAAAAATCGACCGTTTGCCCGCTTTTTCCTGAGCCATCGCCTCTTCCTGGGTCGTTACAATTTTGCCCATTTCCGGATGTCGGTTGATCTGAGCGTACATCGAGTCCAGAATCGTCATCGCCATTTTTTGTACTTTGGCATTGGCCTCGGGGGTACGGGGGCCCTGTCCCTGGTACACGGCGAAGAAAATGCCATCCACGCCGCCTTTTTTCATGCGGGGAAAGTCAATCTTCGAATCAAAACCCGTAACCGCTCCGGGTGTGGGCGTATTATCCTTCGAAATGTCAAAGCCTTTTCCGACCATCCGCATCGGCGTATCGGCGTGGGTATCCAGCGTAAACACCTTGGCGTGAATTTTCTTGGCTTTTTCAATCAGCTTGGCATCCTGCTGTGCCGATACCAGTTGGCTTAAACCAATCAGGGGTAAAGCAAGGAAAATTTTTTTCATATCCGTCGATAAAAAGGTTTACTAAAATTGGGAAGTATAGTCCACTAAAGGTATAAACATTTCGTTAAATACACATATCACGATATAAACGATAGCGATCACAAGAAAAACAATAGCGATAAGTTTGCGAAGAGTCGCGATCATTCTTTTTTAAACATTCCCCCTGTTTTCTGCTTACGTATTCAAAAACAGTAGGAATTCATGAACCAAACGGCAGCCGTTATCGGAGCGGGCATCGGCGGTATTGCCACCGCTATACGTTTAGCCGTGAAGGGCTATCCCGTTACCGTATTTGAGGCAAATACGTATCCCGGCGGCAAGTTGTCGGCTTTTGAAGAAAAAGGGTATCGCTTCGATGCGGGGCCTTCGCTGTTCACCATGCCTCAACTAGTCGAGGAACTTTTTATACTGGCAGGCGAAGATCCCAGGGAGCATTTTACCTACGAACGCCTGCCCGACATCTGTCATTACTTCTGGGATGATGGTACGTGGCTGACGGCTTCGGCGAATCCGGACCAGTTTGCTCAGGAAGTGGAACAAACCCTCGGCGAACCAGCGGCTCACGTTCGTAACTTCCTTCAACACAGTGCCTTTCAATACGACATTACCGAACAGCTTTTCCTGAAAGATTCCCTGCATAAAGCGTCCACTTGGCTCAGTCGGAAAGCCCTGCGAGGCTACCTGAATTTTCCACGACTGGGGGTTTTAGGTACCATGAATCAGGCGAACGAACAACGTTTCCAGCAGACGAAAGTCGTACAACTCTTCAACCGTTACGCAACGTATAACGGCTCCGATCCGTATCAGACGCCCGCGTTGCTCAACATGATTCCGCATCTGGAGTACAACATCGGAGCGTATTTTCCGAAAAAAGGGATGGTCAGTATCACCGAAAGTCTGATCGCTCTGGCCGAACGAAAAGGGGTTCAGTTTCGGTACCAGTCCAAAGTGGAACGCATTCAGGTACGCGATGGCAAAGCCGTCGGTGTGGTGGTGCAGGGTCAGGAAATTCCCTGTAGTATAGTTGTCTCAAACATGGACATTACGCCCACGTACCGAAAATTGCTTCCTACGGAGAAAGCTCCGGAACGTACGTTGCAACAACCCCGTTCGGGCTCAGGGCTGATCTTTTATTGGGGCGTACGGCGGGAATTTGCGGAACTGGGCGTACATAATATTTTCTTTTCGAACGATTACAAGGCCGAATTCGAGCACCAGTTTCAGTATAAAACTATTTACTACGACCCCACGGTATACCTGCACATCAGCTCGAAAATCAAGAAGGATGACGCCCCCGCAGGCGGTGAAAACTGGTTTGTACTTATCAACGCTCCCGCCAACGAGGGGCAGGACTGGGACACCATCATTGCCCAGACCCGACAGGAAGTACTGGCTAAAATAAGTCGCAGTTTGGGGGTAGACGTAGAACCACTGATTGAGAGTGAATCGGTACTGGATCCCCGAAGTATTGAACTTCGTACCTCTTCCTATCAGGGAGCCCTCTACGGAACGTCGTCTAATAATCGGTTTGCGGCCTTTTTGCGGCACCCCAATTTTTCGTCCCGTATCAAAAATTTGTATTTCGTAGGCGGTAGCGTACATCCGGGCGGCGGAATTCCGTTGTGTTTATTTTCAGCCCGTATTGTCGCCGGAATGGTTCCCGAAACCGGTCGCTAGAAAGTACCGGGGCTTATTCAACAATTATTGAACAAAATCATTTGTATAACGTTACAGAACCAAAAGCTTTTCTCAGCGAGAAATTCCCGTTAACAAAAGGCTTTTACTTCTTAACCAATGCTTTGACTGCACTGAATCATCAAACCACCAACCCATGCAACCGTATCCTTAGCCCGTCGTTTAAAGCTGCTAAAGCTTGCTTTAGAGCTCGCGACAAATGTGTGTTTTTTCAAGCTATACCTTTTTGGCGGAAATTTTAAGGAAATTTGAGATTATTTTCCTTCTCAGTCTTTTGCATCCCCTACCTTTGCCCAATTATTCGAGCAGTTTTCAGATATGGACCAATATTCATATATCGCCAATGCGGACGTGGATTACATTTCCGACTTGTACGATAAATACCAACAGGACCCTTCCAGTGTCGATACGAGCTGGCAAAACTTCTTTAAAGGCTACGATTTTTCCGTCATTTACGGTGAAAAAGGAGCCACCAATGGCGTTGCTTCCAACGGAACTTCTAACGGTCAGGCTAAACCAGCCGATGCGGGCCTTATTGCGAAAGAAGGCTCGGTACTGAGTTTGATCAAAGCGTACCGTTCACGCGGTCACTTGCTGGCGAAAACGAATCCGCTGGGTTACGATCGTAACGTAGAGGCCCGCCTGACGCTGGAAGATTACAAACTTTCCGAGAAAGATCTGGATACGGTTTTCGAAGCCGGTCACTTCTTGCTGGGTCGTTCGGCTACCTTACGCGAAATCATGGCTGCTCTGGAGAAAATCTACGCGGGCAACATTGGTTTCGAGTACATGTACGTGCGGAACATGGAAGAAAAAGAGTGGCTGCGGAATCAGATTGAGAAAGCCGCTCTGGTATTCGATCCGACGAAAGAAGAAAAAGAACGCATTCTGAAGAAACTCAACGAAGCCGTTACGTTCGAGCAATTCCTGCACACCAAATTCCTGGGTCAGAAACGCTTCTCGCTCGAAGGTGGTGAAGCAACGATTTCTTCCCTGGATACGATCATCAATACCTCTGCCGACATGGGCGTGAAAGAAGTGATGATCGGGATGGCTCACCGGGGCCGTCTGAACGTGCTGGTAAACATCATGCATAAATCCTACGATGAAATCATCAGTGGTTTCGTAGGACAGGTACCTGAACTGGAAGATAACCTCCCCAACGACATCAACTTTGGTGGAGACGTAAAATATCACCTGGGTTATTCAAGCACCCACGTAACGCCCAAAGGAACGGAAGTAAGCCTGAAACTGGCTCCGAACCCTTCGCACCTGGAAACGGTAAACCCCGTGGTGGAAGGTTTCGTACGCAGCCGGGCCGACGGAATTTTCGAAGGCGATTACGACAAGGTTATGCCCATCCTGATTCACGGCGATGCCGCCGTAGCGGGTCAGGGTATTGTGTATGAAGTGACGCAAATGGCGAAACTTCCCGCCTACAAAACGGGGGGTACCATTCACTTCGTCATTAACAACCAGATTGGTTTTACGACGGATGCGGCGGAAGGTCGTTCGGCGATTTACTGTACGGACATTGCCAAAATCATCGACGCTCCCGTATTCCACGTGAACGGGGACGATCCGGAAGCCGTGATGTTCGTATCGAAAATGGCCGTTGAATACCGTCAGGAATTCAATCAGGACGTATTCATCAATATGCTTTGCTACCGTCGCTGGGGACACAATGAATCGGATGAACCGGCGTTCACCCAACCGACGATGTACTCGCAGATCAAACTGCACAAGAACGTACTCGAACTCTATAACGAGCAACTGGTTAGCCGTGGTAAAGTAGATGCCAAGCTGGCCAAGGGCATGGAAGCCGAATTCAAGCAATTCCTACAGGATCGTCTGGATGGCGTAAAGCAGGCCGAAGCTCCCGTGTTCCATCCGCTCAAACTCGACGAAGACTGGAAAGCCCTGCGGTATGGTTCGGCGGAAGATTTTGAACAGTCACCCGATACGAGCGTTTCCCGCGAGAATCTGGATAAAATTTTCAAAGCCCTGACGACGCTGCCTGAAGGTTTTAAACCGCTCAAGCAGATCGACAAACTGATTTCCGACCGGAAGAAATTACTGGAAGAAAACGGTCAGGTGAACTGGGCCACGGCTGAGCTGATGGCCTACGGTTCGTTGCTGATGGAAGGCAAAACGGTACGGATGACGGGTCAGGACGTACAACGGGGCACCTTTAGCCACCGTCATGCGGTTCTGCACGACGCCGAGAATAACAAGACCTATACGCAGATTGACCACATCGAAGAAGGTCAGGAGCAGATGCAAATCTTCAACTCCCTCCTTTCGGAATACGGTGTGCTCGGCTTTGAGTTTGGTTACTCCATGGCCAACGCTCACGCTTTGGTAATCTGGGAAGCTCAGTTTGGTGATTTCGCCAACGGTGCTCAAATCATTATTGACCAGTTTGTCAGCTCCTGCGAATCGAAATGGGGTCTGCAAAACGGTCTGGTGATGTTACTGCCCCACGGCTACGAAGGTCAGGGTCCGGAGCACTCGAATGCCCGCCCCGAACGCTTCCTGCAGTTGTGCGGGGATTACAACATGGTGGTAGCCAACGTGACGACACCCGCCAACATTTTCCACCTCATGCGGCGTCAGCTGACCTGGGATTTCCGGAAACCGCTGGTGATCATGTCCCCCAAATCCATGCTGCGTCATCCGCTTAACGTATCCCCGCTTGAAGATCTGACGAAAGGTGGCTTCCGGGAAGTGATTGGCGATTCGTACGTGAATCCGAAAGAGGTCAAGAAAGTCCTGTTGTGTACGGGTAAAGTATATTACGACTTACTCGACAAACAGCAGAAAGATCAGCGGAAAGACGTAGCGATTGTTCGGGTTGAACAACTGCATCCGCTACCACTGAAACAGATTCAACAGGAACTGGGCAAATACGCCAAAGCGAAAGTGTACTGGGTACAGGAAGAACCCAAAAACATGGGCTACTGGTCGTTTATCTTACGTGAATTTGGTTGTGGCGTTGGTATGGAAGTAATTTCGCGTAAAACGTCCGCTTCACCGGCCACCGGGTTCCTCAAAACACACAGTGAAGAACAGGCAGCCCTCATTCAGGAAGCCTTTGCTTAACCAATAAAAAGCCGAATTCAGGTGGCGTTTAGCCTGAATTCGGCCATTTGATTATAAAACCGAACGAATCCTCCCTCCTGGGAAGTACCCAATCATGGCAATCATCGAAATGAAAGTCCCCGTCGTGGGGGAATCCGTCACCGAGGTTACCATCGCCACCTGGAATAAAAAAGATGGCGATACGGTAAAGATGGATGAGGTATTATGCGAGTTAGAGTCTGACAAGGCTACTTTCGAGCTACCCGCTGAAGCGGCGGGTGTGCTGCGTATCCTGGCGAAAGAAGGTGATACGCTCGCCATCGGAGCACCCATCTGCTCGATCTCAACGGACGGTGCAGCTCCCGAAGCTCCTCAAGAAGAAGCTCCGGCGGCGGCCTCCAGCAACGGTCAGGCTCCCGAAGCCGCTCCGGCTCCTGCCCCTGAAGCAAAGGCGGAAGAGACCAAAACCATTGAAGTGAAAATTCCGGTAATGGGCGAATCGGTTACCGAGCTACCATTGCCAACTGGAATAAAAAAGAAGGCGATTTCGTGAAAATGGACGAAATCCTCTGCGAACTGGAATCCGATAAAGCTACGTTCGAACTGCCCGCGGAAGCGGCAGGTACGCTGCATATTATCGCCGAACCCGGCTCTACGCTTGAAATCGGTGCAGTGGTAGCTACCATTACGGTAGGTGCAGGTGCTCCGGCGGCGGCTCCGGCAGCAGCCCCGGCTTCAGGAGGCTCTTCGGCCCCGGTAGCGGATAAAGCCAGTGGCGTAACGCCCGTAGCGGCGGCTATTCTGGCGGATAAAGGCATCAACCCGAAAGACATTCAGGGTTCCGGCGAAGGTGGAAAAATCACCAAAGCGGATGCTTTGAAAGCCACTTCGGCCCCGGCTCCTGCGGCGAAAGCCGAAGCTCCCAAGGCCGCTCCGGCTCCCCAGCCTGCGGCGGCCCCTGCAGCTGCGGGTGGACGGGCGGAACGTCGTCAACGCATGACTTCGCTGCGGAAAACCATCGCTCGCCGACTGGTAGCCGTGAAGAACGAAACAGCCATGCTGACTACGTTCAACGAAGTGGACATGCAGCCGATCATGGAACTGCGGTCGAAGTTCAAGGACAAATTCAAAGAAAAACACGGCGTTGGTTTGGGCTTCATGTCCTTCTTTGCGAAAGCCGTTTGCGTAGCCCTGAAAGAATTCCAGGCTGTAAACGCTTCCATCGATGGCGATGAAATCGTTTACCATGACTACGTGGATATTTCCGTAGCCGTATCAACCGAGCGTGGTCTGGTGGTTCCGATTCTGCGTAATGCGGATCAGCTGAGCTTCGCCGGTATCGAGAAAGGCATTATTGAGCTGGCGGTAAAAGCCCGTGACAATAAGCTGACGATCGAAGATATGTCAGGCGGTACGTTTACGATCACTAATGGTGGTGTATTCGGTTCCATGATGTCTACGCCGATCATCAACGCTCCGCAGGTAGCGATTCTCGGGATGCACAACATCATCGAGCGTCCGGTAGTGGTGAACAAAGAAATCGTAATTCGTCCGATGATGTACATCGCCCTGAGCTACGATCACCGCATCATCGACGGTAAAGAATCCGTAAGCTTCCTGGTACGCGTGAAACAACTGCTGGAAGATCCCGCTCGTCTGTTACTCGACGTTTAGGACGCTATCCTACTTAGTACTCAATCCCCGCTTTCGGCTTACCTGAGGCGGGGATTTCAGTTTTAGTTGTCAGTTGACTGTTTACTGTTTTCAGTTCATGCTAATACAGTAACGGAGAGGTTAACTCTGTAAATCATACATAAAACGGCTAATACTATTTTCAATTGATTGGAATACAGCGACGGAAATGCCATCCTGAAAACTGTAAACCGCAAACTGTAAACTTCCCATGCTTACCCGTTTTGGCCTGCTGGCCTTTTGTCTGGCTTTTTTGCTGGGCTGTGCTCCAAAAACGTACCTTCGCGTACCCAAACAGGGGCTTTCCGAGTACCTGAAACCCGAAGCCGGTAAACCAACGCTCATCAGTGCTCACCGGGGCGGTGGCGACTACCCGGGTTATCCCGAAAACTGCCTTGAATCGTTTGCGTATCTGGCGAAACAGGCAGCCATGATTATCGAATGTGACATTGGATTAACACAGGACAGCGTACTCGTAATGCTACACGACGACGTACTGGACCGTACGACGACCGGAAAAGGCAAACTCAACGCAGTTTCGTACGCCTATACCCAAAGTCTACATCTGAAAGATAACGCCGGTACTACGACCAAATTCCGGATGCCTACGCTGGAGCAGGTATTGAACTGGGGGAAAGGCAAAGTGATTTATACGCTGGACGTGAAACGCACGGTACCTTTTGAAAAAGTGGTAGACCTGATTCACCGCACCCATACGGAAGACAACTGCGTCGTCATTACGTATAATGCCCAGGATGCCGCAAAAGTCTACAGATTAGATCCCAGTCTGATGATTTCCGTAACCATCCGGAACGAAGCCGAATACAATCGTCACCACGATCTGGGGATTCCTGACAATCGGATGGTAGCCTTCGTGGGAACCCGAGAGCCGTCTGCCGAGCATTACGCTTTTCTGCACAAAAAAGGTATTTCCTGCATTTTAGGAACGCTGGGTAACCTCGATAAAATGGCCCAGGCCAAAGGCGATCAGGTATACGTCAATTTTGCCAAAAACGGAGCGGATATTATGTCCACCGACCGTCCCCTGGAAATGGCGAAGGCTTTACAAAAGAAATAGTAGACTGAAAATCAGCTTCTCAAAATAGCCCGCCGCGTGCGGGCTATTTTATTTAGGGCTATTTCATTGGTATGGCTTTTTCAGGATAGCTGCCCTAAAAAACCAACCTATGGAAAAGGAACTGCTGGAAGAAAAAACCCAAACGCACGGATCGGAATACGATGTAGCCGATGACGTAGCGGGTATTAAGGTAGTGTTTGTCAACGTGTACATGATTGGCAAACCGGGGGAAGGCAACCCCTGGGTACTGGTCGATGCCGCGATTCCAAACTCAGCCAGTCGTCTCATCAAAGAGGCGGAAACGCGTTTTGGTAAAGACAATCCGCCGCAGGCTATTGTGCTTACCCACGGTCACTTCGATCATACCGGAGCACTGGAAGACTTGTTAAAAACTTGGGGAAATATCCCGGTGTATGCTCATCCGCTGGAAATGCCATTCCTGACGGGAAAATCACATTACCCACCACCAGATCCAACGGCGGGTAATGGTGCGATGGCAGCCCTCTCGTTTTTATTTCCAACGCGTCCGCTCGACATTTCAGGTCGGGTGCAGCCTATCCCGCACGATGGTTTTATCGAGGAACTGCCTGACTGGCGGTTCATCCATACGCCCGGTCACGCTCCCGGACACGTATCGTTATTCCGGGATAAAGATAAAGTTCTGATTGCCGGAGATGCTTTTGTAACCACCAATCAGAATTCAGTATTCTCCGTAGCTACCCAGAAGCTGGAACTACACGGACCACCGAGCTACTTTACCTGCGATTGGCGGGCAGCGAAGAAGTCCGTCCGCCGACTAGCTCAGCTTAAACCCAGTGCCGTAGGTACGGGTCACGGCAAAGCCCTGCGGGGTAAAGAGTGGCGGTCGCAGTTACAGGAGCTTTCCGACGAATTTGATACCCGAGCTCTACCTGGCTCCAGTCGCTATATCAATCACCCGGCTCATACGGATGAAAATGGTATTGTGTCTATGCCAACACCGATCTCGTACTGGGTAGCCAAAGGTCTGGCCATCGGGGCGGTAGCGGGCCTAAGCTTATTGGCCTGGAATCGCTTACGAAAATAGCTTGATCTAACATCAAAAAGCCCGACGAAGAACATTCGTCGGGCTTTTTGATTTCCGGAGAAAACGAATCTCGAACTTCGTTTCCAGACTTTATTCCATCAATCGCTTGATCTCATTTAGCTTCAACAGGGCTTCAATCGGCGTCAGCGTGTTGACGTCGATCCGCGACAGCAGCTCTTCCACTTTTTCAAAACGCGGATCTTTTTCTGCCCCGAATAAACTCATCTGAAAGGCTGGCGTGGCTTTGGGTACTTCCCGCATGCGTTCGGTATGGTTTTCCTTGATGTGATCCTGTTCAAGGTGAGCCAGAATTTCGTTCGCCCGATTAACTACGGCTCCCGGCATACCTGCCATCTGGGCTACGTGGATACCAAAACTATGCTCTGACCCACCGGGTTTCAGCTTCCGCAGGAAAATCACCTTGTTCCCCGATTCCTTCACGGAAACGTTGAAGTTTTTGATTCGGGGGAAATCCTCCGCCAATTGGTTGAGTTCGTGGTAGTGCGTAGCGAAAAGCGTTTTCGGGCGTGCATTCGGCAGGCTATGCAGATACTCGGTAATTCCCCAGGCAATACTTACGCCGTCGTAGGTACTTGTACCCCGTCCAATCTCATCCATCAGGACCAGACTACGGTCGCTGAGGTTATTGAGAATACTCGCCGTTTCGGTCATTTCCACCATGAATGTGCTCTCCCCGCGGCTCAAATTATCGGAAGCCCCTACCCGCGTGAAGACCTTATCGACCAATCCAATATCGGCGGCAGTGGCCGGAACGAAACTACCGATTTGAGCCATCAGCACGATCAGGGCCGTTTGTCGTAGTAAAGCCGATTTCCCCGCCATGTTGGGACCCGTAATCATGATGATTTGCTGCTCTTCGTCGTCCAGCGTTAAATCGTTCGGTACGTAGCTTTCGCCCATGGGTAACTGCTGTTCGATCACCGGGTGTCGACCCGCTGTAATCCGAATCGCTTTGCCCTCGTTTACTTCCGGTTTGGCGTACTTATTCTTTTGAGCAATTTTCGCGAAACTTAGTAAAGCATCCAGCACCGCCAGTACTCGGGCATTTTGCTGAATGGGACTTACGTACTCACTGGCTGTTTGGATCAGTTCGTTGAAGATGCGTTGTTCAATGACGAAGATTTTATCCTCGGCATTCAAAATCTGATCCTCGTATTCTTTCAGTTCAGGCGTAATATAGCGTTCCGCATTGACGAGCGTTTGCTTACGAATCCACTCGGCAGGTACGCGATTCTTGTGAGCATTCGTCACTTCCAGATAATACCCAAACACTTTATTATACGCGATTTTCAGCGAGGTGATGCCCGTATTCGTGATCTCCCGGTTCTGAATATTCACCAGAAAATCCTTTCCTGCATAGGCAATCTGATGCAACTGATCCAACTCGTTATCCACGCCCGATTTGATCATGTTACCCAGGTTGGTCACCAGCGGCGGATCTTCGCGTAATTCCGTTTCAATCTTTTCGAGCAACGATTCGCAGGTATTTAGTTGTTCGGCGTACTTCCGCAGTAAGGGCTGGGTGGCACTGTGCTGGAGCAGAAAATTCCGAATCGGTCCGACGTGCGACAAAGCCCGTTTAAGAGCCAGCATTTCCCGGGGATTGATCCGGCGAACGGCTACTTTGGAAATCAAACGCTCCAGATCGCCGATTTGCCGAAGGTGCGTATCCAGCGTTTCAGCCAGTTCGGTATCCTGCAACAGTAGATCGACCGTATTGAGTCGCTCATGAATGGGTTTTAGTTCCTTCAGCGGTAGTACCAGCCACTTCCGCAGCATGCGGGCTCCCATTGGCGTCAGCGTCTGATCGAGAATCTGAATAAGCGGTACACCGTTCTCCTGCTGAGCCGTTACCAGTTCCAGGTTGCGAATCGTGAAACGATCCAGCCAGACGTACTTATCTTCTTCCAGACGTGTCAATCGGGTAATATGCCCGACATCGCGGTGCTCAGTTTCGGCTAGGTAGTGCAAAATAACCCCCGCTGCAACGATCCCCTCGGTGAGGTTTTCCACCCCAAAGCCTTTGAGCGTCGTAGTATTAAAATGAGCCGTCAGTAAGGGATACGCAAAATCGTGCGTAAAAGCCCAGTCTTCCAGTTGATACGTATTGAATTGCTCTCCGAAAAAGCCCTGAAACTCCGAGCGATTTTTCTTACAAAAGAGTATTTCCGCCGGACTAAAACTTTGCAGTAATTTTTCGACATAAGCCGCATTGCCCTGCGTAGTCAGAAATTCACCCGTCGAAACGTCCAGAAAGGAAATGCCGATTACGTCTTTTTGAAAATGCACGGCTGCCAGGTAATTGTTCCGCCGAACGTCGAGTACGTTGTCGTTAAAAGAAACACCCGGTGTCACCAGCTCCGTAACGCCCCGCCGTACGATGCCTTTGGCCGTAGCCGGATCTTCAAGCTGGTCGCAGATGGCGACGCGTTCGCCCGCCCGTACCAGCTTGGGCAGGTAATTATCCAGTGAGTGATGGGGAAAACCGGCCAGGGGCGTTTCGCCCGAGGTACCGTTGTTTCGTTTGGTGAGCGTAATTCCCAGAATCTTACTGGCCCTTACGGCATCTTCCCCAAACGTTTCGTAAAAATCGCCCACCCGGAACAAGAGAATAGCTCCCGGGTATTGCGTTTTGATTTGATTATACTGCCGATTCAGAGGGGTTTCCTTCTCCTGCTTCCCTGCACCTTCCTTGGATGGACGAGCCATAGTCACTTCAGTCGTTGGGTCAGTGAAAAGCTCCGTAAACGAGCCTTTTTCCTGACCAAATAAACAATGGATAGAAGACAAAGATACGGCCGGAAGAGGTCGCTTGACAAGGCCAACGGGCAGACCTGCTGAAATAATCCTCCCTGTGAATCAGGTCACACCTTAAAGGGTCGTCTGATTTTTTTAGGATAAATCGGAACTTGTTCGCCGAGAAAATTGTAATTTTGCAACCAAGTTGCAGAAAGCTATGAAATCGATCGTATATGCATCCACTTCCGTACTCACGGTGATTGCTCACTGGCTGTGCTGTCTGTTGCCTTTGCTGGCAGCAGTACTGGGCCTGAGCGGTTCTTCGTCGGTACTGAGTTGGGTATTGGATTACCGCTGGTACTTAGTTGGTTTTCAGGTACTCTTAATGAGTTGGTCTTTTTATCATTTATACGTACAGCATCAGCCTAGTCCGCGTTTACGTTACGAACGGGCGATTTTCTGGTTCTTATTAGTGTTCTCGGTAGTGGCCTGGAGCATTCCGCACGAATGGCTGATGTCCAATGACCAGAAAATGGCGACGGCTCAGGTACAACGGGTGTTCAACGCCCGGAAAGTAACACTGGCCCTGTCGGACGATACGACGCCACAAATGCTGGAAAAAAGTCTGGAAAATGTGGATGGGGTCCTGCAGTTGAAGCCCGTACAGGCGGGAGTGATTTCCTTACGTTACGATTTTCGAAAAATCAATAAAGACCAGTTGCTGCAGGACCTTCGTAATCAGGGCCTGGAACTGACGGAAGTCAGCTACCAGTAACGAATGGTTTTCTCCTGCTTTTGTCCTAATCTTGCGAAGTCTAATTAATCCCTGCTATGATCAAACGTTTTCTCCCTCTGTCGGCTCTGCTCGTCGGTTTGCTGCTGTTTTCCTGTCAGGAAAAGGAAAATCCCCAGCTGAAAGAAGCGGCAGCTATTCACAACGAAGCTCATGAAATCATGGAAAGTATTGAGCCCGAAGTAGAATCACTGGATAGCCTGCAATCCGCTCTGGCCAACAAACAGATCGCCGCGAAAGACACGGCAGCCTTTGCTTCGGCTGTAGCCGCTCTGGATAAAGTAAAAACGGACTTCAAAGCCTGGGAAGAAAACCTGGTGACGGTTCCGGGCATGGAACATAAGCACGAGCATGAACACGAAGGCCATGGCGAAGGGGAACACCATCACCACCACGAGCATAAAAAAGCTCCCGATGTAACGCCCGAGCAACACGTCGAAATTCAGAAAGAAATCAAGAAAAATATCGAGCAGATTCAAACCGAACTGAAAGCCGCTAAAACGCAGGCTGAAGCTCTGTTGAAGTAATAAACAAGGTCAGAATTTAGGAAAGACGCTGGTGAAACGAACTCGTTTGATCAGCGTCTTTTGCGTATGATCGTATATTCGCTTTTTGACTAGTGAAAAACACGCATTGATGGACGAACTTTTCATGCAACGGGCTCTGGAACTGGCCCAGCTAGGACAGGGTACCGTGGCACCGAACCCCATGGTCGGTTGTGTGATTGTGCACGAAAACCGGATTATCGGTGAAGGCTGGCACCGACAGTATGGACAGGCTCACGCGGAAGTCAATGCTCTGAACGACGTTACCGAACGGGACTTACTCCCGCAAGCGACCGTATATGTAACGCTCGAACCTTGTTCACACTACGGCAAAACGCCGCCCTGTGCCGATCGGCTTGTCAGTGAAGGCGTGCGACGGGTAGTGATTTGTAACGATGATCCGAATCCGCTGGTGGCGGGTCGGGGTATCCGGAAATTACGGGAAGCGGGTATTGAGGTCGAAACGGGGGTTTTAGCCGCTGAGGGTCGTCGCATTAATCGCCGTTTCTTCACGTATTTTGAAAAGAACCGCCCCTTTTTAATCCTGAAATGGGCGGAAACGGCGGACGGCTATCTGGCCGGACGCGAAGGCCAGCCGATCCAGATTTCCAATGCCGTTTCCCGGCGACTGTTGCACAAATGGCGGACAGAAGAAGACGCTTTTCTGGTTGGAACACGTACCCTTCAGGCCGATAATCCGCAATTGAATGCTCGCCTCTGGCCGGGTCGCAATCCCGTTCGGATTGGTCTGGATCGGACATTGAGCCTACCGGATACCTTTCATTTTCTGGATGATTCGCAGGTAACGCTGGTGTATAATCAACGCGAAACTCGCCAGACGGAACGTACGCGGTGGGTGATACCAGATTCCTGGGATTTGCTCACTCTGATCCAGGATTTACGGCAGCGGTCCATTCAAAGTGTGGTGATCGAGGGCGGCCCTACCCTGTTGCAATCCTTCATCGAACAGAATCTGTGGGATGAAATTCGGATTTTCCGCAGTTCGGTTCGTCTCGGCTCCGGTCTGGCCGCCCCGGATTTCTGCGGTACCCTGCTTCAGAAAGATCGTCTGTTGACGGACGAACTCAGTATATGGGCACCGCTGTAAGTTATTCATTCCAGATTTCCCAGGACTTCTCAGCCTGTAATTCCAGCATGCGGTATCCGTTGTGCGTGGCAGCTCCGTGTTCAGCTCCGCGTTTCATAAAGAGCGTTTCTTCGGGATTATAGACCAGATCGTACAGCAGGTTCTGTTCGGTCAGTGACGCGTACGGCAGGTCCGGACAGGCGTCGACGTTCGGGTACGTGCCCAGCGGCGTGGCGTTAATGAGGAGCGAATACTCAGCCAGTACATCCGCGTTCAAATCCGAGTAATTCAGAAACGCATCGGACTCTTTCCTGGATACCGTTTTGTACGTAATGCCCAGATCCTCCAGAGCGATACGAACGGCTTTGGTGGCTCCGCCATCCCCCAGAATCAGGGCTTTTTTCGGTTGCAATTGTTGAAAAGGCTCCCAGCGTTCAAGCGACCAGCGAAAGCCCCAGTAATCGGAATTATAGCCTTTCAGCGTACCATCGGATTGTACTTTAATGACATTGACAGCACCGATTCGTTCGGCCAGCGGGTCCAGTTCGGTCAGGAAGGGCAGTACGGCTTTTTTGTGCGGAATGGTTACATTCAGCCCTTTTAGTTCCGGCCACTGAGCTACTAAAGCCGGTAATTCGTTCGCTTCGGGTAATTCAAATAGTTCGTAAACGTGTGTTTCGGCTAGCCCTTCCCGTTGAAATTTCTCGGTGAAATAACGTTTGGAGAAGGAGTGTCCGAGCGGAAAGCCGATGAGGGCGTAGAGGTTCATAGGGTATCAGTAAAAAAGCGTAAAGAATCGTAATGGCTTTGACACCTCTACTAATTCTTTACGCTTTGCTTTTGAAAAGGTTTTATACCGTTTTCTTCGTCATAAATTTCTCTTTCAGAATTCCCCAAATGATAGGTAATACCGAAAGACCGATGATTCCGAAAACAACAATCTCGAAATTCTTCTTCACAAATTCCAGGTTACCAAAGAAGTAGCCCAGTAGTGAAATACTCGTTACCCAAAGTACGGCTCCCGCTACGCAGAAGAAAATGTACCGTCCGTAAGTCATACTACCGGCTCCAGCAACGAAGGGAGCAATCGTCCGAACGATCGGTACGAAACGGGCGATAATCACCGTTTGTCCACCGTATTTAGCGTAGTATTCTTCGGTTTTGTACAGGTATTCGCGTTTGAAAAACAGAATACGTTCCCTCGATCGAATAAAATTGGAGAAGTACTTGCCAACAAAATAATTGAGGTTGTCGCCCATCAAAGCCGCCACAATCAACAGGGGAATGATTACCCCTACTGAAAGCTCATTGGTATCGCGGGCCGCCAGTGCTCCAGCCGCAAATAGCAGCGAATCGCCGGGCAACAGAGGCATGACAATGAAGCCAGTTTCCACGAAAACGATCAGAAAAAGAATGCCGTAGGTCAGCAATCCGTACTCATTTACCCACACGTCCAGGTAACGATCCAGGTGCATGAGGAAATCCAACAATCCTTTAATAATTTCCATAAAAAGAAGAGACAGATAGAATTTGGGTGGGAAGTTAACAGTCTTTTTCCATATTCAGAAAATGGGAGAAGGTATCACCCCGGAGGCCTAAGCGGATGGTTTCCACCGAAATAACCTCATTGGGAGCAATGTTTCCGAGGTTCACGTTGGCTCCCAGGAGCTGTACGAACCATACCTGCTGAGCCTTTTGGGGAGCTTCCCAGATGATGTGCTCGGCGGGAACCTGCGTGAGAATTTCTTCGACCAGGCCTTGACGGACCTCTCCGGAAGAGCGGAATAAACCGACATTACCCCCTTCACGGGCTTCACCGATTACTTTCCAGGCACCAGCCGCCAGTTCCGCGTTCATGAGTTGAATCCACTTATACGGCGGAATGATCTTCGCTTCATCCTTCGATCCTACTTCCGAAAGTACGGTTACCTGTTTCGATAAGGTACTGATGTACTGTAGTTTCTCATCCTGAGGCATATCAATGGAGCCGTCAGAGACTTCCGCGTGCGTCAAGCCGAATTCGTCGATTACGCGTCTGTAATCATCAAACTGACCGCGAATAACGAACGCTTCAAAAAGAGTACCGCCGAAGTAAACCGGAATACCAGCTTCCTTGTAAACTTTCAATTTTTCTTTCAGCCTGGGCGTTACGAAAGACGTCGCCCATCCCAGCTTTACAATGTCTACATGATCGGCAGCAACATCCAGAAAATCTTCTGCTTGTCTGATACTTAGCCCTTTGTCCATAGCCATGGTTAATCCAGACTGCCGGGGCTTCTCGGTACGCTCGGGAATTTGATTTAAATGGTAATTCATACGGCAATGATTGCTTTCACGAGAAAGTGCAAAAGTAGCCTAGTCCAACCGTTAGACAAGGAATCCGGAATAAATCTCTGGTAATAGGGGGATTTCCGGGGGTCCGAGAAGGAAACGCCTCGGACTGCTCAAAGTTTAGAATTATTTTCCGTTTCGCGGCTCATTGTTTCCAAGATCGAATACATTGTTTAGCACAAAGCACTATAATATTCTATTAATCAGCCAGTTAATTTAAAGTCAATACGAGAAATTAAAAATCATTTCCGAACATGTTTTATTTACTAAACACTGTTCATTAAATTTACATCAAAATAAATTACATGGGTATACAGGAACGAAAAGAGCGGGAAAAACAGGAAATGCGGGAACTGATTCTGCAAACGGCCAGGCAGGTATTCATTGAAGAAGGGTATGAGAAAACGTCTATCCGTACCATTGCGGACCGGATTGAATACAGTCCCGCTACGATTTATCTATATTATAAGGATAAAGATCAGTTGCTATTTGCCATTCACGAATTGGGCTTCGACGCACTCCTCGCCTCCTTTCAAACCCTGCAGGAAATAGCTGACCCCTTGGAGCGATTCCGGCAACTGGGTCATCGATACGTGCAGTTTGCAATCAACAACCCAGAAATGTATGATCTGATGTTCATTTCCTACTCTCCCATGAACGCTCTGGAAAAAGCTCAGGAAGGAAGTACCTGGGATTGCGGGTATCAGTCTTTTCATACGCTTTGCTCCATCATCCAGGAGAACATGGATCAGGGGCTGCTTCGTACTAACGATTTATATGTTACCGCTTTATCGGTATGGTCGTTTGTACATGGACTGGCTTGCTTACACATTCGGAATCGACTCAAAGCTTTTCCGGAGCATTTAAATACGCAGCAACTCATGGACCAATCCCTTGATCTATTGATTACCTCGCTGAAAGTCTAAGTCAGTCTTAACTATTTCTCAACCGTTTTTCCCTTCAAGCCATGCAAACGATTCTTGCTCTGGCGGAGCCGTGGCTGTTCCGCTCGCCCAACACCTGCGTACCTACACTGACGAAATTCGACTGGTCAGCCGAACACCTCAGCGAGTCAACCCCAGCGATACCCTTTTCCCCGCCAATCTGCTTGATGCCGCTCAGGTAGATGCGGCGGTTGCAGGGTCTTCCATCGTTTATCTGACGGTGGGTTTACCCTATCGAACCAAACTTTGGCAGGAACACTGGCCAGTAGTCATGCAAAATGTCATTCAGGCCTGCCGCAAACACCAGGCCCGGCTGGTATTCCTGGACAACATCTACGCATTGGGATACGTGCAGGGAACCATGACCGAAGAGACACCCGTGAATCCCATCAGTAAAAAAGGGGAAATTCGGGCCCGAATCGCCCAGCAGTTGTTAGACGAAACCAAAGCCGGTAATGTCGAAGCCGTGATTGCCCGGGCTCCGGATTTCTACGGTCCCAACGTCAAGACCAGCGTGATAGACATTACCGTCATCCAGAATTTGAAAAAAGGAAAGAAAGCCCAGTGGCTGGTAAATAGTGAAGTAAAGCATTCTTTCATTTTTACACCCGATGCGGGGCACGCGATGGCTCTACTCGGTAACAATGCCGAAGCTTACGGGCAAATCTGGCACTTGCCGACGGCGGCTCCCGCCCTTACCGGAGCGGAATTTATCACAGCCTGTGCCCAGCAATTAGGAGTTTCTTCAAAATTTACCACGCTACCTAAATGGATGATTCAGATGGCGGGTCTCTTCGTTCCTGATTTGAAGGAAAGCATTGAAATGTTGTACCAATACGAACATACCTATCTGTTTGATAGCAGTAAGTTTGAGAAACACTTTGGTTTTCAGCCTACCACCTACAGCGAAGGCATCCGTCTAGCCACTCATGTTTAAACAGATTTTGAGCTTCTTGAACGGTTAATAATTACACAAGCGATTGGTTTCCAGTCGCTTTTCTTTTGCAATCCCTACTCAAAGTTCCTCAAATCGTTCCTCAATACTCCCCAGTTTTTTCTTTGGAATGTTCTTTTCTTCACTACAGCCAAACAGAAAATTCCAACCAACATTAAAAGCCATGAAAAAGAATATCATCGTACTCTCCGCGGCCCTGGCCGTTATCGGTATAAGTTCCTGTCAAAGTACTCGCTCTACTCCTGCTGGCGATAGCCGCACGGACTCTCTCTCCACGGCTTCTGTTCGGATGAACAACGCCAGCAATTCAAGTACGGTACCGGGTTCCAGCACGCCCGCTACGAACAACACAGGCATTGTAGAACAGGGCGGTATGGTTCCGAACAATTCCTATGCTCGTTCGGATAATCGGGACCGGACCAATCGAAACAATTCGGCGACGAACAATAATCAGACGAATATTTCGAATCAATCCGTGGTAAACCCCGGAGCGATGAGTAATGCGGCGAATCCATCAGCAACGGACCCAACGGTTACTTCCGGTACGGGTAATCCAGCGACCAGCTCAACGATGAGCAACGGTTCCAACAATTCACTCATGCGGGGCAATACGACGACCAATTCCACCAATACAACTACGAATACTGCCGGTGTACGGCCTGACATGAGCCGGGAAACGGGTGTATCGAAAGAATCAGCACCGACTGTCAATAGCTACCTGAGCAAATCTTCTCGTTCCGGAAATACTTCCGGTAAGGAGTTGCCAAACAATCCAGAAAATATGGTAGCTCCTCCCTCAGCGGATACCTCACAACGTACCCAGGCCATGACTACGCCCGGTCAGCGAAACGGTGTTAACGCGACGGAGTCAATGACGGCCACTTCGACGAATGTGGAAAAGGCAATGGCTAATCCCACCAGTGGTACCACAGGAATGAATTCCTCCAAAGATTTGATGAGTCAGGTGAATAAACACCTGGAAGCGGTAGATCAGGAGCTGAAAGCCTCTCCTTCAGCAGCCCGACGGACGGAATTAAACCAAAAACGCCAAAAATTAGTAGGAGCACTTAATAAATTACAGGAGGTAGAAACGACTCTGTCGCAAATGGACAAAAATTCGTCTATGCCTAAAAAATAATGATTCTTGCCGACACTTCAAGGACTTTCGTCGGCAGACTTAGTTCTGACGAAAGTCCTTGTTTAATTGAATTTTATCTAAATCCGTAGTGCTCGGCAAGTAAACTCCTTACAAAATTTTAGCAATACATTTATTAGTAAATAAAGAATTATACTTAAACATTACTCATTAATACATATATTTTATTTTGAATTGCTCATTATAATTGGAATAAAATATAACATTCAATGATATTTACTAAAAAATAGTATTTAACAAAATTTCTCTATTTTTGTAATGTTCAGGCGTCTAACGACGTCTGGATGTCTGGTTGGATTTGGGAGTAATCCCAATTCAATCCAAAACAGACAAAGGTTGAAGGTTGAACGTTATTGGGCAGTGGCTTTGCAACTGCCCAATTTTTTTAGTCAATTGTTGATAGTCTTTTTTACGTTCGCTTATGAAATCGTTGCTCATTATTAGTCATTTAGTACTCAATTTTATCCTTCCCGCCAAACAGGAACCCCTTGCCATTACTTTCACTAATGTTCGTAATACCCGGGCTCCTCTGGTTGTGGGCGTATTCCGTAAAAGTGACCCTTTCACGAAAGTGCCTTTCAAAAACTACAAACTTGAACCCAACGGCGGGTCCTCTCCGACCTTGTTCATTGACGATCTCCCGTACGGAGAATATGCAGTGGCCGTTTTTCAGGATGAAAACGGCGATGGGAAGCTCAATACTAATATTGTAGGCATTCCCAAAGAACCGTATTGCTTTTCCAATAACTATCGTCCGCGGGTGAAATCCCCCAAGTACGACCAGTGTAAGTTTGTGTATTCGCAGAAGAACAATCACATGTATCTTCAGCTTTTGTAGGCCTTGTCCGTAGCTTTTGCCGTACCTTCGTTTTATGAACTACTACGAACTAAAACTCTGCGTTTCGCCCGGGGTACACGACATCTTCGTGGCGGAACTGGCCGAAATTGGTTTCGAATCTTTTGTTGAAGAAGACACCTGTTTGCTCGGGTACATCCCGGAAACGGGTTTCAACGGGGATGCGTTGCAGCACATCATGCAACAGTACGAGTCCATCACTGGAACCGTCGATTACAGCATTAAATACCTGGAGAAAGAAAACTGGAACGCGGAATGGGAACGTAACTACCCCCCCATCGACGTAGAAGGTCGCGTACTAGTGCGGGCCAGTTTCCACGACATGGACGCTTCCAGTTACGAATACATCATTGAAATTAATCCCAAAATGTCCTTTGGTACGGGTCACCACGAAACGACCTGGATGATGCTGGCTCATCAACTGGAAATTGACCAAAGTGGCAAACAGGTACTGGATGTGGGATCGGGTACGGGCATCTTAGCCATTATGGCTGCTCTCCGCGGAGCCACCTACGTATCTGCCTTCGATATTGAAGACTGGGCGACGGAAAATGCCCTGGAAAACGTTCAGTTAAATCACCTGGAAGACGTCGTACATGTTCGCCAGGGCACCATTGAGGACGAACCCGCCGCCCAATATGACGTGGTACTGGCTAACATCAACCGGAACATTCTGCTTCGTGAAATTCCGACGTACGTCGAGTACATGACGCCCGTCGGAACGCTGGTCATCAGCGGTTTTTACGAACACGATCTGCCAGAAATCGAAGCTGTTGCACAATCCGTAGGTTTACAGCTGACTTCGCTGAAAACCAGAAATGGCTGGGCTGCGGC
Source organism: Siphonobacter sp. BAB-5385 (assembly GCF_002261125.1). Classification (NCBI taxonomy): domain Bacteria; kingdom Pseudomonadati; phylum Bacteroidota; class Cytophagia; order Cytophagales; family Cytophagaceae; genus Siphonobacter; species Siphonobacter sp. BAB-5385. The sequence continues at coordinate 26,357 of NZ_NMPS01000171.1, forward strand.
CCGTTTTACTCGCCAACTATAAGGCTATTCGCCTGCTAGCAGAAGCCTCAGCGTAGAGTTGAGGCTTTTTTTGTTGCGACTTTGGCGAAAAGCAGGCAGTTTCGCGTTTAAAGAAAAACGAATTGCCGGAACGTTTTCTGTTCCCTAAACGATACTTCTACCAACCCGCTACTAACTATTTCTTGTATGAGGTTTTTACTACTTTTTACACTCTTACTGACGTTCCAGTTATCGTACGCTCAGCAGGTTAAATTTTCGGATCAGCCGGATCAGTTTGTGCAGGATGTTCAAACGGCAACGGCCGCTTTTGGTCAGAAACAGGTGGGTACCGACTTCGCGACGGCCTGGACAGGATTCAACGCAGCCCAGCAGTCGCAGATCATCGCCATTACCCGGGCCATGTTTGCCAAAAACATGAAGCAACCGCCGTACCTGCTTCCCTGGTTTCAGGCTCTTCACGGTACGACACAACAGCAATTGGGCGGGGCAGAACTGAGTAACTTTCTGAGCGTAACGGAAAAAACCTTTAAGTCCAGCGATAGCAAAGCGTACCTGAATTATCTGAACTTTGTCCGGCTGTTCCTGACTTCGCGTCAGTTGTACGCTACGAACTTCCATAAACTTCCCACCACTGGAGGCTCCTTTAAATTCCGCTTCATTGATCAACCGCTGGATGTACGGACCGAGAAAACGACTTCACCCGCAACCACCCCAAAACCAGCGGATGAAGAACCCAAATCTACGGAACCTACCGACGACGGCTGGGGGAATGGTTGGGACGATTCGGGCTGGGATACGCCCGTTTCAGCGACCAATGAACCCGTAAAAGCTCTGCCTCAGCCAAAGTTACTGGCGGCGGGTCCCCTGCTTGATTTACAGGGCGTATCAGTAGCCATTGTTACGGCTCAGGATTCTTTTGTGGTAGATCAGGCGACTTTGACCCTGGGTATCAGGGAAGGTTTGCTGTACGGACAGGCGGGTAAATACACCTGGCCGATGGGTGATCTGAAACAGGCCAGCGTGGATTTGAAGTCGTACAAGATGCTGCTCAAGACGCCGCGAATTTTAGCCGATGAAGCCGTACTAACCTACGGCGAACGGCTGAAAGAGCCCGTACCCGGAACCTTCCGGTTTGAAAGCCGGAAACGTGCTCCCAATGCGGTAATTACCCAACCACAGTTTGAGTCCGCTACGGCAGACGTGGAACTGAAGAACCTGGGCAAAGACGTCGAGTACCGGGGTGGTTTTGCTCTGATTGGAACAAAAGTGTACGGAGCGGCTGCTAATGGTCACCGGGCTACGCTGACCGTTAAACAGAATGACAAAATTGCTTTTCGGGCCCAAAGCAAGGGTTTTGAATTAAGTGACTCCCTGATTTATAGTCCGAATGCCCAGTTCAGCGGCTATTTTCCCACGGGCGACTCCCTCACCCACCCGGCCCTGCGACTTACGTACAATGCCCAGACCAAGAACCTGCGGCTGGCTCGCCTCGAACGCGGCGGGTATCGCAGTGCTTCGTTCAGTGATAGCTACCACGGCTTTGCCATTCGGGCGGACGCGGCCAAGTGGAGCTTACCGAGTCAGCACCTGGAGTTTGACATCATTGGTGGCCAAACCGCCGTACCGGCCCGTTTCGAGTCCGTGGATTATTATGAGTCGACGCAGTATGACCGCCTGACCAGTCCGCAGGGATTTCACCCGGTGACGCTACTCGCGAACTGTCTCAAGCAGAAAGGCGTATCGACCATTACGGTGGACGAACTGGCGGCTCATTATCGCCGCGAGGGTAAACTCATGCGGGACGCGTTGATTCTACCCATCGAACAGGGCTTCATTGATTACAACCCCGATACCGATCAGGTAAAACTCAGCTCCAAAGGTCTGCATTACTTACAGGTAGCTCTGGCGAAAAAGGATTTTGACAACTTGGCGATTCTTTCCACCCAGGCCGGTTCAGATCGGGATAGTCTGGCCAATGCTTCCATCAACTTTAAAGATAACTACCTGACCATTCGCGGTGTAGCTCCGTTTAAAGTCAGCGATTCGCTCAAAATCTATATTCGCCCTTCGGATAAAGTGGTACGGGTCGGCAAAAACCGTTCGTTTGTTTTCAATGGCGAAATGAAGCTTGATAACTTCCGCTTCAAAGGCCGCGACCTGAATTTCAATTACGAGCAGTTTTACGTGAATCTCGATAAACTCGACACGGTAACCTTCATTCCCCAGCAGATGAAAGGGAAGAAAAACTCGAAGGAAATCGGTCAGGATTTGAAGTACGGCTCCGGCAAATTATACCTGGGTAAACCGAATAATAAATCTGGGAAGAAGCCCAGTGTACCACGACTCGTTGTACAGGATGGCGTCAATATTTACTTCGATGATACGACGCGGCTGGCAGGTGCGTACAACCGCAAGGTATACTTCAAGATCCCGAAAATTGATCAGGACAGTCTAACCAGTAAGGACATTGAGTTTGCGGGAACATTTTACTCGGATGGCGTACTCCCCCCCATCCAGACCAAGCTCGTTACCATGCCCGATAACTCGCTGGGCTTTACCCACAAGGTTCCCGAAGCTGGATTGAAGCTGTACGAAGGCAAGGGAAATCTGAAAGTAACGGGTACGCTAACCATGGATAACGAAGGCTTACGGGCCGATGGCGTGCTGACTACATTGACTACTTCTCTGGAAGCTAAAAACCTGGTGCTGACGCCGGATTCCGTCATCAGTACGGGCGGTACTTCGGGCCGGATTAAGGAAGGCATGGTAGGTAAAACCTATTTCCCCGAAGTAGCTCTGAAATCCTATGAGGTGAAATGGTTGCCGAAGCAGGATAGTCTGATTATCAAAGACAAAGAAAGTTCATTGGACTTTTACAAGGGCACCTCGCACCTGACGGGCAGTTTGCTGGTCCGATCAACCGGCCTGTACGGAGAGGGCGTTATGAAACGGAAAGACTCCGAAATCAGCTCCGAATCCTTCTCCTTCAAGAAAGATCAGTTCGTCGCCGAACGGGCTCAGATTCAGGTAGGTACGGCTGAAAAACCGGCTTTGTTAGGGCGTGCAGTAGATGTTACGTTCAATACGGTGGCTCAAAATGCGGTGATTCAAACCCCAAAAAACGCGACGCTGGAAGATTCTTCGAGTCTGTACTTCCCTTACGCGGCCTATACGACCACGATCAACCGGGCGGACTGGGACATTGCCAAGAAAACGATTTCCATGAAGGGTAATGTCAAGACGTCTATGTTCATTTCCACGAATCCGACGCAGGAAGGGCTGGCTTTTAATGGAGCGGAGGCCTTGTACGAAATGGACAAAATGACGCTGAATATCAAAGGCGTACCGTACATCAAGTCAGCGGATGCCAAGATTATTCCGGCGAACGGCCTGGTTTCGATCAAACAGGATGCGGAGATCTTACCGCTCAAAAAGGCTCGCGTCATTGCGGATACGGTCAATGAGTTTCACCATCTGTCCGACGGAACGATTCAGATTTTATCGGCCAAGAAATTCGAAGGAAATGCTACCTATCAGTACATTCGCTCCAAAGGCGATACGACAAATCTGAAGATGGATGCGTTTGAATTCCGGGAGATTGCGAATACCTCCGCCGTAGCATCGAAATCCAGTCGGCGTAACAAAACGGAAACGGTTTCCAATGTGAGTTATGGTACCGTGGCCAAATCAGGGATCAGCGAAGAAAATCGCTTTTTGCTCACGCCCCGTTTGTTGTATAAAGGTGACATTACGATGGTAGCGGCGGATCCGGGACTCAAGTTCAAGGGAGCGATTCAAACCAACCTGAAAAGCAAAATTGCCGAACCCGCCTGGATTCCCTTCGAAGGTAGTAACGGCGATAGTTTAAGTCTGCACGTAGATGGACTGAAGGGTGAAGACGGCTCAACGCCGCTCTATACCGGTTTGCATTTCGGTGGCGAGGGGCTGTATCTGACCTTCCTGTCGCCCAAGTACAATGCTCAGGATACGGACATTTTCACGGCCAGCGGCAGCCTGCGGGACGATGCCAAGACCAATCAGCTCACCATCGCCAGCGATGCCCGGGCTAACGACGAAACGCTGGAAGGAAAAAAATACGTACTGGATGACTCCAAGAAAGTGATCACGTTTGAAGGACCGATGACGCTGTTTTCGCCTGCCACTACAGTACAAGCGGCGGGATTCGCCCGACTCGTTCCCGATTCGGCCAAGTATCTGTTCAATACAATGCTGGTCTTCAACACCAGTATTCCCGCTCCTGTCATGGCGGTTGCCGCGGATAAAATTGTGAAGACGAATCTGGATGAAAAAATTAGCGAAGAGGCTGCCGAAGGAGACTTTGATCGCCTGTTACTGAAAATTGCGAACATTGCCGGTGGCAAAGTGGCCGAGCAATTCAGCCAGAAATCGACCAATGGAGCCAGCGTCGCCTTACCTACGGTTTCGCCCAAATTTGCGGCAACGGCAGTACTTTCCAACCTGAGCTTGCGGTATAATCCCGAGAATCAGGCTTTCTATAGTGTAGGGCGAATTGGCGTGGCGAATGTGGGTGCAACGGATATCAATGCCCAGTTTGATGGAGCCGTAGAAATTCGTAAAAATCCGACGGGCATTGATGACTTGTTCCTGTATCTGGAACTTAACCCTGACGTGTGGTACTACTTTGCTTCGGTTCAGGGTACGACGGAAGTCTTCAGCTCCGATCAGGATTTCAACGCTCAGCTTCAGGCCAAAACCGGTAAGGATAACAAAATTCTCCTGGTTTCCGAAGAAGACAAAAACAACTTCGTCGATCGCTTTAGTACGATGTATCGGGCCGGTTCTTCCAACAAACCCCGTGCTCCCCGCCCCCGCCCGGTAGTAGCTCAGAAGAAAACGGAAGCGGAACCAGCGAAAGAAGAAACGGTAGGTACCGAGGAAACGGCCGCTACGGAGCAGGTGGAAGAGAAAGTAGCAGCTACCAAGGCGAAACCTTCGAAGAAATCGAAGAAAAAGACCCAGGAACCGGTAGTGGAAGAAACCTTCCCGGCGGAAGAAGTTAGGGATGAAGAAACCGTAGTGGAAGAAACCGCGAAGTCCGCGAAGAAACCTAAGAAAAAAGCTCAGGAAGCAGTCATCGAAGAAACGACCGCCATGCCTGGCGACTCGGTAGCAACCGATAGCACGGATCTGAAAAAAGTGAAAGACAAAAAAGCACTTGTACAGGCTCCGGCCAGGAAAACGACCCTTTCTGATTCGACCAAGACGAAGAAAATCACGTCGCTTTCCGAAACGCAGGAAGCTGCTCCGGTGAAAAAGCCCGCCGAAAAGAAAACTGGGTTTTAATCCATACAGTAGCTCACACAAAAGGCCGGGACTTCCCGGCCTTTTTCATTGACGTACGTTGAATTACAATCGTCCCTGCGGTACATGCCCCTGCTTCAGAGCCTGTACCTGTAGGACTGTGAAAGGAGCCTCCAGCAATTCAACGGATTCCTGATAACACCGGAAAAAATCGGCAATGAATTGCAGCCGTTCGGGAAGATTAGCCCAGTCGAGAGCCCCACTTTCGCGTACACTGTCCAGTGTTGGATCGATCTGGGCTAACAAAATCCGTAACCGTTCGTTGGAAAGGCTACGCAGGTTTTCAGGGAAAAGGCTGGTTAAATCCTGACCCAGCCGCAAACGTACGTTCGGCGGCACCGTCAGGGTAAGCAGGTGACTGGTAATCAGCAAGCGGATTTGTCCAACCACCCGTTGCATTACATCGTCGAGGGTTTGTTCGAATGCGGCTTTACGGCCCAGCATTTTCTGGACTAGCATGCGGAGATAGCTAATTAAGCTTCCCGCCGGAAAAAGAATTTCCCGGATGCGTTGCTTTACACGTTCGGTATCCAGCAGCAATACAGATTCAAGCGAGGCCTGAATTTCGGGCTGCAAACGGGTTTGCTCATGAAAACCAATTTCCAGATTCGCCAGCAATTGCAGTTCAGCCTTTTTCCGAAGATCGGTTTCAAAAAAAGATTCGTAGTAATGCGTAAACGCCTGCTGCAAGTACCGCTGCCCTTCGGGTGGAAGACCAGCTCGCAAATTCTGACAGAATCTCTCAATGGATTCCGGCGTGTAGATCAGGTCATTCAAGCAAGTGCTTTCAAAACGAGCAAACTCGTACCCGATTTCTTCAAAAACCTTCTGATTACCGCGGGCTACGGCCTCACTGGATCGCTCAATACTTTGAGTAATGAATTTTTTCCAGAGTAGGTGCTCCAGCTCCTCGGTTTTGATATGGGCACCCATCTCTTTCAGTAAAGAGGTGAGCAGAGCTAAGGCCGAGTCATTGCGTAAGCGAGCGGACAATTCCGCTTCCAGGGTACGTTTCAAATCTTCTTTGCGAATGGTCTGTCCGGCCTGCCTGGAAGCCCAGGTAGCAAAGGTACACCAGTTGGCCAGCGGCCCGGTGCGTTCCAGAAAAGCAGCAGAAAGTTCGTAATAGCACTGCGTGATTTGCAGGTTTCGAAGTACAGGATCGCCTTCGCCAGCAATGATTTCTACTTCATCAGGGGTGGGTAAATTCATGACTGTACGCATGATAAATCGGTTGAGGTATTGGGGTCTATTCCGAAGAACGTGTCGAAAAGTACAAAAAGAAACTGGATTGATTTTGCAGCGTTATGCTTTTTTACACACTGACAGTCAAAGCTTTGCCTGAAACGGCACCATCGCCTAATTTTTCGGAAAGCCCGTTTCATCTGGAGTTTTTTTAGGCAAATCCAAATGCTCAGTCGTAGAAGCAGGGCATCACGGAAACGTTTGGCTAAAAACAATCCCCTGGGCTGGCCGTTTGGAACTCTAAACAATGTCTATCTTTACGCCTGCCTCTTTTCGCTAGACTTGATGAATGCTATTGTTACGGGAGCTGCCCAGGGAATTGGTTTTGAAATCTGCCGTCAGCTGGCCCTTCGGGGAGCCTCAGTTGTACTCAACGATGTGGATGAAACGCTGGCGGAAGAAGCCGCTGGAAAAATACAGGCCGAAGGCGGTACTTGTCTGGCCGTTCCCGGCGATGCCTCCGATGTTTCTTTCATTCAATATCTCGTCTCAAAAACTGTAGCGTCTTTTGGTTCAGTAGACATTCTGGTGGGAAATGCGGGTATCACTACGTTTGGCGATTTTTTTGAGTATCAGCCCGAGTCACTCCAGAAATTATTGGATCTAAACATTCGCGGTAATTTCTTTCTGACGCAACAAGCGGCTCGCCAGATGCGAGCTCAGGGGCAGGGCGGTCGGATTTTGCTCATGTCTTCCGTTACGGGTCAGCAGGCCCACGCTTACCTGGCTGCCTACGGAATGACCAAAGCGGCCCTACAGATGCTGGCGAAATCGCTGGTGGCCGAACTTTCCCCCCACGGTATTACCATCAACTGCGTAGCTCCGGGGGCCACCCTGACCGAACGTACGCTCGATGATCCCGAATACATCCCAACCTGGTCTCGTATTACACCCCTGGGTAAACCCGCCCGTGTAGCCGACATTGCGGCGGCTGTCGTTTTTCTGACTTCGCCCGAGGCGGGTCATATCACCGGGCAAACGCTGGTGGTCGATGGCGGCTGGTCAAGCGTCAGTCCTTCCCCCTATTGATTAACAGGCATACGTTTTTTTCATTTGCTTTACGGTTGACTTATCTCTTCATTTCATTAAGCCTTTTATGCAGTTTGTACTCAAGCAATTTCACGAACTTACGACTCAGGAACTATACGATATTTTAGCTCTGCGTGCCGAAGTTTTCATTGTTGAACAAAAGTGTCCGTATCAGGATATTGATGGCAACGATCAGAAAGCCTGGCATTGCATGGGCAAGGACGATACGACGGGCAAACTCATTGCATACACGCGACTCTTTGCGAAGGACGTTTGCTATCAGGGCTATACGGCCATTGGCCGGGTCGTTACGGCACCCGATGTTCGTAGTACGGGATTAGGAAAAAGGCTGATGGATGCCTCTATCGCCTATTGCCGCCGGTTGTTCGGTCCTCATTCCATTAAAATTGGTGCCCAGACGTACCTGCTCTCGTTTTATAAATCGCTCGGATTTGTTTCGACGGGTCAGGAATACGTGGAAGATGGCATTCCGCATACGTACATGACGTATGAGCACCATTCGAAAATTTCCTGATACTCAAAAGCGTCCATCGTAGAAACGGTGGACGCTTTTGATTGCTGGTTCGTATCATCCGGACAAGCTAGAAAACAGGAAAGCCGAAGAAAGCAGGGCTTCCTTCGGCTTTGTTACGATCAAGCGGTAATGGGTTAATTATTTTCCGCTGCGTTAATGACTTTCAAAGCGTGCGTTCCGGTGAAAGTCCGGCCATAGGCATCCTTCGCCCGTACTTCCAGCGTGTGTTCACCCGCGGGTAGGTTTCCCGGCAAACTGGCTTTCCACAAGTGCGTACAAGGCACCGGATTGGAAGGACGTGTACCTTGCAGTGGTTCGGCAGCTTCATCCCAACGTAAACGCGTACTGACCATGATCGGATCGGGTTCTTCCGTATAAGTCATGGCTTTCCATTCGCCGTTACCCACCCGATACTCAAGCTGATCGTTTTTGCTACCCTGGAAAAAGTTAGCGTATACTTCTCCTTTTCCGGACTGACGACGGGCAATCACTTTCGGAGCGTGAATACCGATTTTGTACGTCTCAGGCTGACCCGCCACGCGGTAATCAAAGGCGTACTGGTTGCCATTGAAGGAAAGAAACATGTATCCTTTTGGTGTACCGTCCCGCATCATCGAAACGGGTACGCCCTGAGCGTTCATTTCACCGGAATACCAGTCTCCCGAAGTCGTTCCTACGTTGTACTCGTGATGAGGCGTTTCGCGGGCAAAACCTTCTTCCTTACCAAAGAAATGGTGTAGCTGGAAGTGCGTATGAGCCGACAGAGATAAGGTATGAGGGAAATCTTTGAGGGCGTTGAACATCCGTTGCCGATCTTCCTTACGAAATTCTTCGAAAGGCGGAATGTGATAGCAGAATACGATCAGGTGATCTTTCGGTACGAGTTTCAGATCATTTTCGATGAAATCCAGTTGATCCGGACGTAAACCACCCTGATAACCTTTGCCATCGCGGGGATCGGGATAGAGAATATTGTCGAGTACGACGAAATGGACTTTCCCGCTGTTGAACGCGTAGTTGTTCGGGCCAAAGGCGGCTTCGAAACTTTCGTCGGAAAGGCTGTCCGTCTGAGCGTCGTAGTTCATGTCGTGGTTGCCCATGACGTGGAACCAGGGTATTCCTAATTTCTGAATGGCCTGTTTATAGGGTCCGTACAGGTTCGGGTTGTCTCCTACTTCATCGCCCATGCTGATGCCGAAACGCACGTCCTGGGTTTTGGTTTTTACCTCGTCGATGATCCCTTTTTCAAAGAACGTCACCTGTTCCTGCGTATACACCTGAGGGTCTCCGAAAACGAGCATTTTGTAAGTCTCGGGCTCGTCCTGTTTGATCAGGGCAAAATCTACAGATTTGGGCAGTGCACCCGTAGCGGCTACGCCCGCAAATTTGGTTTTGGGCGATCCCTGAGGTTTATGGTGGCGGTAAAACTGCGGCAGGTTGTATTCGTTTACCGGCAGGCGATACCCCGTTGGCTTGATGACAAAAATCGCATTATCCGGTCCTAGCGGCAGCGTATACGCTCCCTTTTCGTCGGTCAGTACGACTTCACGACCATTGGATACGGCCACTTTCGCTAGTCCGACTTCTTTTTTATCCTTTTTACCGTTTCCGTTTTGATCGTCGTACACGTAGCCTTTCACCTGACTCTGGGCGAAAGCGGCACTGCACAAGAGGGTACTTAGCCCGCAGGCCAGCCATTGCTGTTTCATGGTTCTGGTGATTAGTCGTTCCACTCTTCTTCGTCTGAAATAAAGTCGTATTCTTCCAACAGGAACTCCATCATTTCCTCAAAAACGGCCTCCAGAATGCCCGACTGAGCAGGTTCGGCATCGTACCAGCGAATGATAGATCTTTTCGATAAAACCGGCTGATCTTCATCATTCCGGTCAACGCGAATCAGAAAAGAAGGGTTATCCGTGTGAAGTACATAATCAACGTCCGTTTCGTTGGGCATTGATAGCAGAAACTTGGGAAGCATGGCGATATGATGCATGTGTTTTACGCCGCAAAATTGTAGCGAAGTCCTAGGTTTCACCAAGTTATATTTTCGTTAAGCGGCTTCACAAAAAGTTAATGCAATGCCGTTAACGCCTGTTCCAGACGCCATTAACGTCCCATAACCACTTACGCTATACGTAACATGTATACAAAAACTAAATGCCGATACGGTGGTAAACGAACCGTATCGGCATTGATTGCACGTAGTAATTGGGGAATAATCAGAATTCCACCACCAGACCTACGGAAGCGTAATTGATCCAGTTGAAGGTGTAGACCCGATCTACGTCGGCTCCGCCTTCCACAACCCGGTAGCCCAGTTTGACAAAGGCCTGCTCGCCCAGGGCATACGTGCTCCCGCAAAAATATCTTCGGCCCGACCTTGTTTTGAACCCAAGGCATCGCCCTCTACCAGGACGCCCCAGCGTTTGCCCGGCTGCCAGGAGGCGTAGAAATTAATGAGCGGTACAAAACCGAAGTTATCGAAATTCGTATCCTGCGTATCGTTTTTATAACGCACCTTGGCATCCCGGATTTTTGCCGTCACACCCGCTCCTACCCGCCAGTGCTCGTTGGCCACGAAATCATACCGATAGGTTAGCCGATAAGAGTTGAATTTGTAATCTACCTCCACGGGTTTCCCGGCTTCGAATACCACCGAGTTAAAAGAAACGTTTTCCCAAAAAGCTCCATCATAGCGAACGGTTAGCGGGGCGTACAGAGCAGAAATCGTGTGCCGATTATTGATGGTATAGCCCGCCCGTAAACGGAAAAAGACCTTAGGTTTGACATCCAGCTCTTTGCCAATATCCACCAGCGTACCGCCCTGATTGGGTATACGGATCCGGTTGTAAGGCGTCCCGAACACGAGGCCTGATTCCAAGTCCAGCCGAATTTGAGCCTGAGCGGCACCGGCACAAACGAATCCAAGTAGAAGTAAGAATAAAGATTTTGTTTTCATAGGTTGTGAAATTTTTCAAAACTAACCTTCAGTATTCATTATTTGTTTGAAACTTTGTCCGGTATCCGTAGTCTTAAAAAGGGCGTTCGTTTTACCGGAAACGAGGTTTGGTAAAAACTTCAGACCACTGGTTTTACGTACATGCCCGGTAGGTGGTGCTGTTAATTGCTAGTTGAGATATGTTGTATTCCGATATACTGTATGGTTCGCATGAGATTACGGGAGTCTTTGAAACGCTAATCCAGAGTTCGTTTTTCCAACGCTTACAATTCATTCACCAGGCGGAGCCATCTTCCTGGTCAATCCCCAGATACGGCATACCCGTTTTGAGCACTCCGTTGGGGTAATGCTACTCATCCGGCAACTGGGTGGTTCGGAAAAAGAGCAGGTGGCGGGGCTATTGCATGATCTTTCGCATACGGCTTTTTCGCACGTGATTGATTACGTACTGAATCATCAGGAAGAAGATTTTCATGAAAAGTGGTTTGCGTACTTTCTTCGGCAGCCCGAAATTTCCTCTATTCTGGAGGCCTATGGTTATACAGCGGATGAGATGCTGACGGGCTCGTTTTCGATCCTAGAACAGCCCCTGCCCCACTTGTGTGCCGATCGGCTGGATTATACGCTGCGGGATTTGTACTGGGCAGGATTACTGACACTTAAAGAAATTCATGCGTTTCTGGAAAACGTAATGGTATACAAAAACCGGATGGTAGTGACTTCCCTGGCCGCTGCCCGCTGGATTAAGGAGAAGTATATGGTTCTCAATCAGGAGTATTTCCAGAAGAAAGAACACCTCTACGCCAATCAGAAACTGGCGGAATTATTACGCGAATTACTGGAACATAACTTCCTGCTGGAGGACGACTTTTTCCAGAACGATACGCACGTAATCAATCTGATTGAATTCAGTCTGCACGCCCGGATGAAACTGGATAAGATTCGAAGCATGAGCGATTTTAATCCGATTGTTCCAAGCAATATCATTTTGAAGAAACGGGAAATTGATCCCGAAATTCTGGAGCACGGCCGGGTGTACCGTCTGAGCGAGCGGCAGGGTTAAGGCATTGTTGATACACGTACCGTCCCGTCCCATGGGTTGTACCCATGGCTAATCATCGTTGAACCCCTTCGGGGTTAAGGATCCTGACCTTTAAACGGCTAACACTGGTGCAAGTTTGGGTACGCATACCTGTCTCTGTCTTTTGTAACCGAGCTGCTAACCCCGAAGGGGTTCAACCGCATTAGCCCCGCATGCAATGCGGGGAATATCAGTTAGGCGGTTGGCCCTTAGAAACTGCCCGAGGGTAGGTACAGGTTTGGAAACCTGCACCAGTTCAACTCCTTTATCCTAGACGACAATCCAAAAGACCCCGAAAGTTTAACACTTTCGGGGTCTTTTGGATTGTCACTTTCAAACTTACCAGCCCTGATTCTGAGCCAGCGTACCTTTACTATTCTGAATTTCCATCGGAGGAATCGGCCAGACGTGGTGAATAGCCGGGTTGAACATCCGGGCGGCGTAAATGACCCGACCATCCGCGTGGTGTAGCGGCTGAGCGTATACGGCCTGAGCATCCCCCCAGCGAACCAGATCGAAGTGACGGTCGGTCCACTCACCCGCCAGTTCGCACCGACGTTCGCGTTTCAGATCAGACAGCGTGGCGTTGGTCAGCGTAGCCAGTCCGGCCCGTTTACGAATCAGATTCAGCTCCGTATCCGCGTTTTTATTCTGCATGAGTTTGGCTTCCGCTTTAATCAGCAGTACATCCGCGTACCGCAGCAAAGGAACGTTCAGCGACGTAGAAGGCTTATCGCCGTTCGGATTTACATATGTACCAATCGGATTGGCATAGCCGTACGGCTCCATGTACTTGCGGAACTGGTAACCCGTCCGGTTGCTTGAGCTTACCTTAAAGTTATCCTGGTTATAAGTACGCTCCTGACCGAAGTACATGAACTTATCCCCCGTTTTCAGAATCGTAGCTTCGCGGCGTTTGTCGCCCGCCGGATACGTATCATACAGTTCTTTCGTCGGATAGAAGTTACCCCAGCCATTGTACAATCCCCAACCCTTATCATCCAGGCATACACCGGGGAAAATACAGCCAAACCGCGTATCGGACGCACTCGACGTTACCGACCAGATGTACTCTTTCGACCAGTTATTAGCCGTTTTGAAAACGTCCTCGAAATTATCCAACAGGGCGTGCTGACCACTGGCCACAACCAGATCCGCGTATTTCTCGGCGTTCGCCCAATCTTTGGCGTACAGATACGTCCGGGCCAGATATGCCCAGGCTGCCGTTTTATGAGCCCGCCCGTAATCCGCGGTTTTATACGTGGAAAAGAGCGGTAACAGATCCGCCGCCTTTTTCAGATCTTCGGCGATATAGGCGTAGTTCTCCGCTACGCTCTTTGTCCGGGATACGTAAATATTTTCCGGATTGTCACGATCCTGAATAGGAATCCCCGCCCGGTTGTCGCCGTACCGATAGGCCAGTTCCAGGTGCATGACCGCATGGTTGAAGTACGCTTCGCCCAGATAGCGGTTTTTCAGCGTTTCATCCATCGTAATTTTCGGCACATTACGCAGTACATCATTGGCCCGTTTCATGACCATGTAGTGTTTAGCCCAGATGTTCCGCGTATCCGATTCGTCGCCCGTTACCTGAAAATTCTTGATTCGTTCGGCATTATCCCGGGGTTTGGTACCGATGTCGTCGCTGGCGTTGTTGAGCCAAAAGAAACCCCGACCGTACATGTCGTCGTCGCTGTACAGTTCGTAGATGCTATTCACACCCGCCAACGCATCGCTGGAAGTTTTCCAGAAGTTACCCGTGGTGGGGGCTCCCTGCGGGGTCATGTCGAGATTTTTGTCGCAGGCCGTTAGTCCCAGAGCCAGCAGAAGAATATATTTTTTCATGACGGATGATTAGAAAGAAAGGTTTACGCCAAACATGAATACGCGGGACAAGGGATACTTCGCCACGTCCTGACCAAAGCTGCTGATCCCTACTTCGGGGTCCATGCCGCTGTATTTGGTGAGGGTGAAGAGGTTCTGTCCGGTCAGATATACGCGTGCTTTTACGGCTTTGGTAACCGTAGCAGGTACGGTATAGCCCAGCGTCAGGTTTTTCAGTCGCAGATAGCTTCCGTCTTCGAGGTAGAAGTCTGAAATACGGCTGAAGTTACTGTTGGGATCCGAACCCGCCCGCAGCCGGGGAATCGTGCCACCGGGGTTACTGGGACTCCAGGCGTCTTTCACTTCTTCCAGCATGTTATAACCCGGATACGTACCAGGGTTCAGGGCCAGATTCCGCAGGGAATTGAAAATTTTGTTACCCGCGGATCCCTGGAAGAACACGTTCAGATCGAAGCCCCGGAAGGAGGCATTTCCGTTCAGACTAAAGGTTTTCGTCGGTAATACGTTGCCGAGTACCACGCGGTCTTTATCGTTGATTACGCCGTCCCCGTTGGTATCCAGGAATTTGAAATCTCCGGCCTTGGCGTTGGCCTGATACCGTTTTCCTTCGCTGTTTACGTACTCGGCAGCTTCCACATCCGACTGAAAGATACCCGCCGTCTGGTACCCATAGAAGGCTCCGAAAGGCTGTCCGACCATGTGAAAGTTGGAGTTAGGCAGGTTTCGCACCCGCGATCCAATGGGCAGCAATTCCTGACCCGACGGCAATGATTTCACTTCATTTTTCAGGAATGAAACGTTAGCACTCAGATCATACTTGAAGTCGCCCAGGCTTTGCTGATACGTCAATCCGATTTCAATCCCCCGGTTTTCCGTTTCCCCAGCGTTGATGGTACGACCATCGGGCGTACCGGCTACGCCTGGTAATTGCTCCTGAAACAACATGTTCTGGTTACGTTTCGAGAACACGTCAATCGAGCCAAACAGGCGGTTTTGCAGGAAGCCAAAATCCAGACCTACGTTCGTTTGCTGGGAGGTTTCCCACCGCAGATTGGGGTTAGACAAGGCCCGCTCGGCGTATCCGTAATTGATGACGGGCGTCGATCCCAGCATGGCCATCGACTGAGCCAGCGGCAAACTATACGCATAGTCCGACAGACCCGCCAGGTTACCAATCTTACCCCAGCTGGCCCGTAGTTTCAGATTACTGATCCAGTTGGTACGACTCAGGAAGGCTTCGTCCGAAATGTTCCAGCCCGCCGACAACGATGGATACCACTCCCAGCGACTGGCGTTCAGCAGCTTAGACGTACCATCGCGACGAATAATGGCTGAAAACAGATATTTCTCACCAAAATTATAGTTGGCCCGTCCGACATACGACTCCAGGCCACGCTCGAAAACGTTCGAGCGGTCGTACTGAATCAGTTTGGCATTTTTCAGGTACCGTAGGGAAGGATCTTCATTGTCGAAACCCGTTCCTTTCACCCCAAAATCTTCGGCTTTGGTATGCTGATACGTATGACCGACGAGCAGATCGAGGTTATGTTTTCCGGCGAAGGTCCGGTTGAAATTCAGGGTCTGTTCGTTCAGTACATCCGTGGAGCTGTAGCTGCTTTGGTACAGTTCGTTGAAATCGAAAATTTTACCCGGCTCGGTTACGCGTACCGTAAATTGCTTGTAATCGTTTTTGATTTGTGTAATCCCCCAGTTACTCCGGAAGTTCAAGCCTTTAATGATTTCCCATTCCAGATACGGGTTGATGAATACGTTCGTGACGGGATTGCGGTTGTCCAGACGCTTCAGATACGCCACCGGGTTGACCAGATCCCCGTAGGAACCCGCGTACTGTTCGGGTACGCCCCCGAAGCGACCGGAGCCGTCGTTGCGGTAAATCGTGGCATTGGGCGGATAGAAAATGGCCGTTACGATGGCTCCGGTATAGGCACTGGTCGTGTTTCCGGTTTGACCATTATTGACGGTATACGAAAGGTTTTCACCAATTTTCACGCCCTTGGCAATCTGATGCACGGAGTTGAGTCGCAGCGTGTACCGATCTGAGAACGTATTCAGCAGAATCCCTTCGTTTTTACGGTAGCCGCCCGAGAAAAAGAAGTTCGATTTCTCCGTACCGCCGCTTACTGAGGCATCGATGTTATAGATTTTTCCCGTCTGGAACAGCTCGTCCATCCAGTTGGTTTTCGTCACGCGGGAATCCGGATTGATGGTCGCATCAAAGGCCGGAATCCGGGGCAAACCGGCGTTATCGGTTGCCGTATTCATGGCGTCAGCAAAATCAGCGGCGTTCAGGGGTTTAAGTTTTTTAGCTACCTGCTGAAAACCCTGCTGGTAGTTCAGATTCACCTTCATCTGACCGCTGGTACCACGTTTGGTCGTTACCAGAATAACCCCCGCCGAAGCCCTTGCTCCGTAGATGGCAGCCGACGCATCTTTTAGTACACTCACCGACTGAATATCATTCGGATTAATCGAGCTAAACGTTCCCGGATAAATAACGCCATCCACAACCAGCAGAGGACTCTCATCGTTCAGCGAACCAATCCCGCGTACCTTAATGGTAGGCGAAGCGGTAGGATCCCCCCCTTCGTTGACCACCGTCACACCCGCTACGGTTCCCTGGAGTACTTCCGACGCATTGTTATAATTCCGGCTACTGATTTCCTTGGTCGGAATGGTGGCTACGGCTCCGAGTACTTCTTTTTTCTGCTGAGCACCGTATCCAACGACGACCATTTCCGTCAGTTGTTTCGAAGAAGGCGTCAGGGCAATATCCAGACTGGTTTGTGACTTTACGGCCACTTCTACGTTAGTGTACCCCACGTACGAAATCACCAGTGTTATGTCACCGTCGGGTAGTTGCAGGCTATACCGGCCATCGGCACCCGTCGTTACACCGATTTGCGTGCCTTTGATCGCTACCGTTGCTCCAGCCAGAACCTCGCCCGTTTCCTGATCGGTCACGCGGCCCGTAATACGCCCGGCCTGAAATACGCTTGCCTCCAGTCGATCGCGAACCATCCGCAGATGTACCAGATCAGATTGTGGCTCGGCGGCCAAACTACCCAATCCCAGAAAACAGCCCATCAGCGTAATCCAGGGGGTTTTTGAATAGATTTTTTCCATAGGAAATTTGAACGAGTAGATTTTTCAATAGGATTCAGATAATCCGTGGGATTTAACAGGCAACACACCTGACCTCAGTTTCCGAAGGTACTGAGTAGGGCGAAGTATTCATCAGGAAAAGAGGAAATTGGAAGCTTGGCGGGACTATAACTTGAAATCAACGGCGTATTCGTTACGAAACGCTTACTTCGGTCAGATGACCGTTCTGATTTAGGCTTGTATTTATCCGCATCGTTAAATCAGCCGCAAAGAGAGTTCATCCAAAGACAATCACCGAAGATTGTGAATTATGTATTTATGAATTCTTAATCTGTTTTGTTAAACAAAACTTGATTTCACAAATCCGTATTTACGCTTATTATACACGGCTCGCTGCGGGTGAAATGCGGGGTGCGTCCTTCCCGGTAGGCACAGCCTACCAACTTTTGCGTCC
>NZ_NMPS01000016.1:0-559 GCF_002261125.1 Siphonobacter sp. BAB-5385
GGCTCACGGTTTTGCCTTCATCGGGCAGATCACGATTGAAACCGACGTCGTACGGGAAAACAATCAGACCTACCGCCTGGGCTGGTCCGAGCAGTGCAAAGATGGCTCGAAGATGGGCGTCGGATCGCCTGAGTACCTGCTACTGTTTCGAAAGCTTCCGTCCGACACTTCGAATGCGTACGCCGATGAGCCGGTAACCAAATCCAAAGAAGAGTACACCCGTGGCCAGTGGCAAATCGATGCCCGGGCTAAGTGGAATAGTTCCGGGAATCGCCTACTCTCTAGTTCGGAAATCGCCGCATGGCCAGTGGACAAAATTGCCCGGGCCTTTACGCAGCGGGCGAAGGATTCGGTGTATGATTATGCCGCCCACGTGGAGGTAGCTAATCAGATGGATGAGGCAACCAAGCTCCCTGCTTCGTTTGAAAGCTTACGAATTCCCGCCCGCTCAGAGAGCGTTTGGGATGACGTGGTACGCATGCGTACGCTTAACACTAAACAATCCCAAAGCCGGGAAAACCAGCACATCTGTCCCTTTCAGCTGGATATTGTCGAGCGG
>NZ_NMPS01000172.1:0-54189 GCF_002261125.1 Siphonobacter sp. BAB-5385
AATTTGCTTTTCTGTAAGTGTATATTTCTGACAGGCCGATCGCACTTTATTCGCCACCTGAACATCCCCTAGCGAGGTCACGTAATCAATCGTTTTACTCGTTTCTTCAGTCAAAAACTCACGGTTCAATTTTTCACGATCCCGGATTGTGAATGTTAGGGCCGTAATTTTCTTCCGATCCTTGGCCGCTACCTCCCAATCAAAGAAAACGCCACAATGTTCGGCTAGTTCGTTCTGAGTGTATTTGAGAATACGAGTTTCAAAAAGATTAAAATTCTTGTATGCTCCCAACTCAATATCAAGGAGATTTTTAAGAGCATCTACTTCTATGGTCCAGGGCTCATTGCGGGCTTTCATACTCAGCAATTCGTACAACCGAATGGAGTAATTGCTTTTCAAGCTTAGAATGGCCTGCAAATCCAGCGTAGAATACCCGTTAGAAAGCTCCAGAAACAATTTTTTGGCGTCGGGGTTAATCAACACCGTAATCTCTGAATTGACGCCCTTCTTGCCTTCGTATTTGGCTGATATGATGGGAACAATAAACCCAAAGTAATCGTGACCAGGTTTGGAGTAATCAAAGTGTATTTTGCGAGTTGTCAATCGCTCCAGCGATTCCTTGATCCGTTCCCGGTTGGTTTCTTTCAATTCCGATGCGTTGAAAGTAATCTCCAGAGCTTCGTTCTTACCACCAAAGTCGGCCTTCATCCCCTGCTTTCCTTTTAGACTTAGCAAAGTAAGTAAAACAATATGTTTTTCGACAGCCAGAAATTCCTGCCGCGTGAAATTCATTGTGTTACTGATTCGAACCAAACTCTTTTCTTTCATATGTCAAGCCTGTATAGGATCACAGGTAAATATACATCACCTAATTGCATCATGATTCTTTTACCTGATTTATTTATTGAGCGGTTTATGCAATTTGATGCAATACCTTATGCAATTTGATGCAATACCCTATGCAATTTGATGCAATAGCAATTTTTAAATATCTGATAATCATAAGTTTATCTTACTTATCCACACTCCAGCAATTAATCAATTAATTAATACAACATTTTATCAATTAATCTCCAGCCCGCTTTTTTGGCTTGCGTCGGCTTCGCCGCACGCTGATTTTCTGAGGGCGAAAAAAGTTTTAAATCAATAAAATGAAAAGGAGAACATGAACTAAAAAATTAGTTTATAGCGGTTAGTCAAACACATTTTTAGCTTCATCCTGCGACTCAATCCACACTGCGAAATATTAAATCACTGAAAATCAATATATTATTCGCTTTTACTTTATGCAATTTGATGCAATAGTGAATCCATCAAATTAATTTTAGTTCTGATTATCAGTCATTTATCCATTAATATAACCCTTAACGTATAGATCATGCAATTTGATGCAATATTTTTCTGGAAGGATATTCCGTGCCTTGGACACCTTATGCAATTTGATGCAATTAGTCATGTCTAGAAAGCTTGTCCAAGTTTTAAACTTCTGAAAATCAGTGTATAATTGACAGGAATGTTCTCTTAACTAACCCCGATTTTATAAATAGTAAAGTGTATACGTTATGCAATTTGATGCAATTAGACTCCTAATCACTTAGATATCATATTTGTAAATACCTGATATACAGTGATTTATAAATATCCGCTATGCCAAAAGCATAGCTTATGCAATTTGATGCAATTGAAAGACATTTTTTAATAGTTATATTAATATATATTTTTATTATTCTCATTTAATGTACTGATTATCAGATAATTAATACTTAAATTTGATATAAATTGTTATACATAAACTATATGAATTTATATATAAATCATTATTACATAATTGATATACTTATTATACTGTTTCACATAGATTATATCCGTAGTAAGTTAGTCTTTTCAAACAGCAAAGAGGTCATTTATTTTTGTCATCCTATTGCGAACGCTTCGCCTGTCGTAATTAGTTGAGCCAATTGCTACTTGAGTTCAGGGAAGAAATACCTTTGATTGATGTCGGCTGTTTTTTTTAACGTGTCAGGAGGCTATAACCAGACACCGATCAACACTGGCTTAAACAAAGCGGAACCATTTTTCTTCCAGAAGCAGGTACTCATTACCGAATCTTCTTAGAAAGTTCTACGAAGCTTTCATACGAAGTGGACAGAACAAGCGTAGCCCATCATCTCGCTGACCAAAATGTAGCGAAAGGTTACCAGAATTGAACACCCTACTCGACTGTCTACCTAAACGCCTGCGTACAGTTCCGTAATTTTTGAACATACTCTAAATATTCCAAATGGCTAAAAGCTGATATTTAGTAGTAGAAATGTAATCACTATTTCACAAACTATAACTTATTTTTAATGCAATGTAATAAACTTACACACAGGGTTTTGTAATCGTAAAAGATATATATACCTTATATTAAAAGATATGTTTTATGATATCATATGCATATATTTAGTATATCTATTACCATATAATGAGTTAATTATCGGAAGACTATTTATGATATACTCATAAGGTTTAATAATACGTTACCTTACAACCTACTTTTTTCAATCAAATCAGCTTTGAATTTGCTTAAGATTCAGTAAGCTTTCTTCCCATCGGCCAATACTAGCTCTTGTGCCTTCTGGTTCTACCATTCACAATGCAATTTTGTAATTATATGGCTATACGGATAAATATAGATACTAGATCGACTTATGAAAGAGTCGATCCATTCATTTAATATTAACTTGTTCATTACTAGATAAATGTCTCTTACAATGATATATAAAAGATATCAATATTATATTATTTACTATATACTATCTGATTCTATTTTTATATAAATTGTATATTACAAGTATATCAAAACTAGTCGTATCTTCGCCTTTCAAAGAAAACCCCATCACACTATGATTTTCACTACAGGCGGTATTAAGGGAGGGAGTGGAAAGACGACTTTAGCAACCAACTTGGCTGTATATCTCAGTAATCAGGGAAGAGATGTGTTGTTCGTTGATGCCGATGATCAGGAGTCTGCTCACGAATTTTCTGTACAACGGGAAATGGCACTGGAGGGTAACAAAGGCTACACTGCCATTCGTCAGTCGGATAAAGAAGTGCGATCCGAAGTGCTCAAATTGGCTAGCAAATTTGACGACGTGGTCATTGATACGGGGGGACGTGATACGGCAAGTCAGCGGGCTGCACTATCGATTACGGATGTATATATGGTACCGTTTTATCCCCGTTCTCTGGACATCTGGACACTTGAAAAAGTTGAGCAGCTCATTTCAGAGATGCAGATTGTGAATCCCAAACTGAAGGCTATGTCTTTCGTAAACCGGGCTGATCCCAAAGGAGTCGACAACCGGGAAGTGGGAGAAATGCTAAGAGAATCGCAGGTATTGACCTATCTGGATGCTCCCCTGATTAATCGCAAAGCTTTTGCAAATGCCATCTCTTACGGACTTGGAATTCTGGAATTAAAGCCCGCAGATGAAAAAGCATCGGCCGAGTTTCTCGCCCTGTACGAAGCCATGCTAAACGTATTGAATCAGCAAGCATCGTAAAATCTAATCTATATATCTTTTTGATATATATACCATACTAGACTACATATCATAATTGATATATAAAATGATATATTAAATCATCACAACTGTTTAAAAATATGGCCATTGCAAAAAAACCGTCTGTAGCGAAGTCTAATGTAGAATCTGCAATGGATGAGAAGAAAATTGAAGCCTTAATTAATAAAGGCGGCTCATCTACGAAAGTAAAACCTGAGGTTATCGATCAGCCGGATGAAGATGCTATTAAAACAGTGTTACTTCGGCTATATCAAAGTCAGCTGACGGAGATCGAGGAGGTGTTAGCGAAAATCCCCAAGCGACAGCGGCCTTCCCGTCACGCCTATATTATCCAGGCACTGGAAGAAAAAATTCAGCGGGATTCGAAGAAGAAGTAAGAGAAATGTCCACATAAAAGATTTACGCGTATTGTAGATTCCAGGCACGTATACAGCTTTACACGCTAATGAGGTTCCCTAGGGTAGGGGAGAAGCTATACATTAGCGTTATAGGATAGGTCGCTGATACGTAAAAGCGGGGGAGTGGTTCAGAGGTCCTCCCAGGCAGCATTCAATGGCCACGGTGTGCGTGATACCGCCACAATCCCGACTTCGTGACGTCTCGTAAGTTCTTCTAAAAAACAGATCATCTTTCTTACACTTTCGCCAGTCGGGGCTTTAACCGTATGCGGCGAAGCCTGGATTAACGCTAGTTGTTCAGGCAAGTCAAGGATTTGCCTGAGTAGCTCTGCGGTCTGAAGGATACGAACGGCAGGTTTGTTGTAGTCCCCCGTTTACTAACTGGGTCCCTGCGATGTCTGCTTGCTTTCAATTATTCCAAGCCTTCGCAACTAAACATGTCTTTTCCCTTTCCGACTTGTTTAATTAATTGTTAACTACTAATCCACGGCCAGTTTGATCCAGTGATTATCTACTATCTTGCCAGAGCTTTACTCGCTAATACGAGGGGTTGATTTAGAAAAATAACTATGATCAGAAGTTTACTCGTAAGCCTATTGGTGACAAATGTTTGTCTGGCTCAGACACCCGCTTCATCGGTACGGCAGCTAGGGCTAGGAACGGGACTTTCGCTGGGTGCGGCTCGCTATGAAGGGATGTCTCAACTCGTTCAACGAGGGAAAGCCTTTCCGCTACAACTTTATTTTCTGAGCCAGGGACACCACAATCGGCATTTTGTCCAGCTACAAACGGCCACCTATGCCGGGGGATTGACCTCCCGGTACGAAGAAAGTACAACGGAGTTGTCTACCGGACATTTGCAGTATGCGTATCATCGGTGTGTAGGTGAACTCAAACAATGGTTCATATGGGTGGGACCAGTGGTCAACCTACAGGCTAGCCTTCCCTCGTTTGCAGCCCGGGTAGGCAATACCCACTATCGAAATAGCTCTGGTCCGGCTTTGCTCAATTCGCTCAGTATCTCCGCTTTGGTTAGCCGTAACGCAGGTCAGGGGCGACTGGAGGGCCAGGTTTGGATGCATGCATTGGGGTACAATATCCGCCCAAACTATGCTTACGCCTATACAAATGTGAATAGCTTTAGCGAATGGGTCAGCTCGGGTGCTATTGAAACCTGGCCACTCTTCGGACAACTGAATGCCCGAATTGCCTACGATGGATACCTCTCT
Source organism: Siphonobacter sp. BAB-5385 (assembly GCF_002261125.1). Lineage (NCBI taxonomy): Bacteria > Pseudomonadati > Bacteroidota > Cytophagia > Cytophagales > Cytophagaceae > Siphonobacter > Siphonobacter sp. BAB-5385. The sequence goes on from NZ_NMPS01000172.1 coordinate 5,197, forward strand.
CCTCATTTCCGCCTACGACTTGACTACCAATGGCAGTACGGACGGGCGAAAACGCCTCGCTATACCGGCATGCTAACCAATCAATTTCTTACTTCCCTGGCGTATCAATTTTAACAAAATCATGCAAATCCAAGGATTAATAAGGTTTATCCTGTTCGTGATACCTGTAACACTAACAGGTTGCGGAGAACTTTATTTGGGAAAAGATACCAAGCTGGAATCACCAACGGCGATCTATGATGAGTTCTGGCAGATGTTCGCTCAAAACTACAGCGGCTTTCAGGCCAGACACGTCAATTGGGATTCATTATACACCCTTTACCGACCCCAGGTGTCGGATCAAATGAGTGATCGCCAGTTACTGGCCATCATCGAAAAAACCATACAGCCTCTGCACGATAATCATGTGTTAGTCGGCTCAAAAAAGGTCGGGTTTGTACAAAGTTTTACGGCGACCCCAAACGTTGATTTCCCAGGTCTTGAGGTTATTCGGCAAACATATGCTCCCTCCTTACAGGCCCTAAGTTATCAAATCCATTATGCGGCTCTTACGCCTGAAGTTGGCTATATTCACCTGGGCACCTTTGCCAATGATCCCGGCTTTGCTCAGATCGATCAGGTATTAGAGTCCATGAAAAATGACAAGGCAATCATTATTGACATTCGTGATAACAACGGCGGCAATGATGCCAACGGTTTAGCGGTAGCCGGTCGTTTTACCACGAATTCCGTTTTGTTTGGCTACGTTCAATGGCGAAATGGCCCCGGCTACACTGATTTTACGCCGCACGAAGCACTTTATCTAGCCAGTCGGGGGAAGTGGCAGTTTACCAGGCCCGTTTATTTATTAACGAATCGATACGTGTTCAGTGCGGGTAATAGTTTTGTCATGATGATGCGGGCCCTTCCGAATGTCATTCAGATCGGACAGCCCACGGGAGATGGCGTAGCGGGACCTACGTTTCGGGAGTTAAGTAATGGCTGGTTGTGTGGAATCTCCAGCAAGCTGGAAAGCTTACCGAATAAACAGCCGGTGGAAGGCGTTGGTATCATGCCAAACCATGTTATCAGCAATGAGAGCTTGTCAAATCGAGATTTGATTTTAGAGCATGCGTTATTCCTGGCCGATACATTGTAAGACATTACCAGCAAGTAAATACATTGAATTCTTGGCTGCCTCATTCTTAATGCTCAAAAGCTTTTAAAAGACCTAAGCTACCTGCAACTCCTTTGGTGTATTCATCACACTGGCATTTTTCAGGTGATTGTTTTCCGGAACCTTTAGTTTATAGGGCCGATTGAATGCTTCCTGCGAGACTTTAAAATACTGGGAAAGACTACGGATGATCTCTTTGGACAACCCTTTTTTATAGTTTAAAATGTCGGAAACCAGCCCTTTACTCACACCTAAAATCTCCGTGAGGTCTTTTGCCTTCAGCGATTTTTCACTCATGAGCGAGGTAAGTAGTTCGATCGGGTCGGCATCCGAAAAGGAAGTATGTTCGTCATCCCATTTCTCGATCAGATACGTGAGCAGCTCCATTTCATCCTGCGTGGCAGGGCCCTGATCGGGACTAGTCACCAATACTTCCAACGCCTGGCAATACGCCTGATACTGCTGTTCTGTTTTAATTACTTTATATTTCAACGCTTCCATTCTAGTAAAGATTTACGGTATACTGTTCATTATGCTTACAAAGCTTATCGTACGCTGCGTGCGTACCTATCCAGCATACAAAGAGATGAACCTGCTTTTCTCCAAAAGCGTACTTACAGATCATCCGGTAGTTATTGCCGCCGATGTCAAAAACAACCCGATTGCTTCCGTTTCCCAGTAGATCAGCCGCACCAAACGTATCCTGAATGTCTTCCGGAGCCTGCCAGTCCGCAAACCTGATGGCAGTGAGCCAGAGCCTGAAGGAACTTTTGCTCCGGGCGTTTTTTAGAGTGTACGCCTGAATGGTTTCCTTTCTTATCAAGTGAACTTTCATAAGTAACGTAAAGATACTGCATAAGTCACAAATGGTGAACTTATGCAGTATCTTTCATTCCACTTTTTTAGCCGAAACTTACTTTGGTATCGGTAAGAAGGTGAGCAGAAGACCAGAAACCACGGTGCCGTTTGCTCACCAGGCGTTTGTTGTGACAAAACCGCGTTCGGTAGTACGTTTAAGGGCAGTTATGCATCTTCAAATTCCTCACTTGGGGCCTGTGAGCGATGAAGTTTGGCGTATTCCAGCGGCGACATGCCATAGGTTTGATGAAAAGCTTTCCGGAAATATTTCGGGCTTTCGAATCCAACCTCGGTCATGACTTCTCCGACTCTCATATCGTCACCCTGCAACAACTGAGCTGCTTTTTTCAGACGAATATCCCGGACAAATTCAACGGCAGTTTTTCCAGTAATCGTCTTGATTTGACGGTAAAACGAGGACTGGCTCATTCCCATCTGACGAACCAGAACCGGAATCGTGAAATCCATTTCGGTCAGGTGAGCTTCAACGATGGCAATCGCTTTTTCCAGCAGACATTTCTGTTCATTAGGAATGACCAAATCCGTTGGCTTGAGTAAAAGCTGGCGATGATAGTACTCTTTCAGCAGAAAACGATTCCGTAACAGAACCGCTACTTTGGTACGTAGCAGGGTCAGGTTAAAGGGTTTCGTCATGTATTCATCCGCTCCGGTTTCCAGACCTTCCAGCTGATGCATGGCCGTTGCACGGGCGGTCAACAGAAATACGGGTATATGCAGCGTTTTGGGGTGCTTTTTGATTTTCTGACACAAGTCCAGACCACTACTATGGGGTATCATCACGTCGCTAATTACCAGATCGGGCAGGAGTTCCAGGGTTTTCGCCCAGCCTTCTACGCCATCCGTTGCGGTACTGACCTGATAGGTTTTGGCAAACGAATCGTACAGATACTGCCGCAGTTCGTCATTGTCTTCGATAATCAGCAAATGAGCCGAGTGGGGGAGGGGAGCCTCCAGAAAGCCCTTTTCCGAATCGGCAGTCGGGGCGGAGAGCGTCGCTGCTACGGGCATGGGCTCGTCCCCTACGGTCATTCGGTGGAGCGTATTTGCATCGAGGTGGGCAGTGCCGAACGGTAACCGCAACAGGAAAGTGGTACCAGCCCCCGGTTGGCTAGTCACGAGCACTTCACCCTGGTGGGCGTCCACGTATGTTTTAACCAGCGACAGGCCAATGCCCGTTCCCATGACCTGCATGGATTCAGTATGCGTGGCCTGATAGTACGGGTCAAAAATTCGATTCATCTCAGCCGTGTCCATGCCCACGCCGTGGTCCTGTATGGCAAGCTGGAGGTAATGATTCGTCAGATGCTGCTGTTCATACACGGCCGAAGAATCGGAGGAGCCGACGACGGTAACCCTTATCTGAACGGAACCACCTGCCGAGGAATACTTAAACGCATTGGAAAGTAAGTTAACCACTACGGATTCCAGTTTGGCCCGGTCGATGTACAGGGAAATATTCTGCTGGGGAACATCAATGGTATATTCCAGATGCAGAGCTTCCGCCTTCTGTTTGAAAATCAAAAATATTTCCGTTAAAAACGGTACGATATTCGTCGGTGTAATTTTCAGTTGAATGGGGCCTGATTCTGCTTTTCTGAAATTCATAAGTTCATTCACCAGATCCAGTAACTTGTGGGTTTGCTGGTGCATGAGCATAATCTTGTCCTTGACCTGATGAATCGGCTCATGACTCATGGCGGCCAGCTCTTCGACCGGGCCAAGAATCAGGGTAAGGGGAGTACGCAGCTCATGAGAAACGTTCGTGAAAAACTGTAACTTGCTATTGGTCAGTTCTTTCTCTTTTTCAACCTTGTAATGCTCCAGGGTTAATTCACTTTTTAGCCGTTGCTGAACAAGACCATTGCGGTGATACAACAGAAAGGCCACACCGATACCGGTCAGGTAAAGTACGTAAGCCCACCAGGTTTTCCACCAGGGTGGTAAAATGGTCAGATGCAGGGTCAGGGGTTGCTCGGACCAGACGCCATCGTCGTTGCTGGCTTTAACCTGAAAGGTATACGACCCGGCGGGAAGGTTTGAAAAAGTGGCGGTTCGCTGTTGGGCATTCACCCGTACCCAATCCGGATTATACCCGACCAGCTGATAGGCATACTGTTGCTTATGAGGGTTGGCATAATGCAGTCCGACGAATTCGATGGAAAAATCATTTTCGTTAGAATGCAGCTCAATCGAGGAATGATTGGTAAGGGGAGCCGCAAGTAAAAGCCGGCCATTGACCGTGTCTCCCGCAGCAATAGGCTGATTATGAATACGCAGTTCTGTAATCTGGACTTTGGGCAGGGAGGTGTTAACCTGAATGGACTGCGGTCGGAAATACGTAATTCCGTTGGTGCCGCCAAAAAAGAGGGTACGGTCGGCAGCCCGGTACGCAGCCCCGATTTTAAAGGAGTTGCTTTGTAGACCGTCCGTTACGTCATAATGCAGAAACTTTCGGGTTTGCGGATTCAGCTGATAAATACCGGAGCCACCAATCCAGAGATTACCGGATTCATCCAGCAACAGACTTTCCACGTCGGTTTCCGGAATCCATGAAATCCAGCGTTCCAGGCGTTCCGCTCCGTTGGGAGCGGTATACAGGCGATGCAGTCCACCACCAATAGTACCAATCCAGAGCTGACCCTGATGATCCTGTAGCAAAGGCCAGGTATAGTTTGTGCTCAGGCTGTTTGGATTATGGGCTTCGTGTTTAAACTGTTTCACCAGGCGAATGGACTGGGGCGTGACGGCAATTTTCAATAACCCGGCATTGTGGGTACTTGCCCACAGGATGGAACGCCGGGGATCGTAGTGCAGATAAGTAAAATCGCTGGTAGGCAGCGTACGCTTTACATGGGAATAAACAACGCCTTGCTTGCTCGTGCGGTTCAGCCGGTACAGGCCGCCCGTAAACGTAGCCAGCCAGATAAATCCATACTGATCCTCCGTAATGCTTTCGATACTCAGACTGTACCAGTTGAGTTCTCCCGGTAAACTGGGAACGGACTGGATTTTATTCGTTTGTGGATCGAGCGTAAACAAGCCCCCGTAACGAGTGCCGATCCACAACGTACCGTCGGCGGTCTGATGCAGGGCGGATACGTCCGTACTGTTGACACTGCCGTAATAGGAATGCTCCAGAAAGTTTACGTACGTTTTTGTTTTTAAATCATAACTCGCCAGGCCATTGCGTGTACCAATCCACACCCGATTGCGGGATTCGTCCTTGGAGATGGCATTGATATAATTAGTAGCAGGATTGGTTTGGCCCGCTACCTGTCTGCGAATGAGTCCGAAAGGTTTGGTATAGGGTTTCAGGATATTCAGTCCACCCGCCGAACTAGCCATCCAGATATTATGGAAAGAGTCCTCGATAATGTCATGAACCCGAAAGGAGTTGATGCTGAAAGGATCCGTATCGGAGGGAAGAAAACTCTGAATGTCTTCGTTCCGGATGGGAAGGACTGGACCCGGCGTACGAAGGTTCAAAAGGAGTAATCCTGATTTTGTGCTGATCCACAGACGTTTGGAAGAGTCGCGAAAGAGATACTCAATCTCGGCAAACCCCCGTCCCAGCGATTGAAAGGAAAGGGAAGCTGGTTGCGTGCCATTCCGGTAATTGCCCCAGTAAATCTGACTGTCTGTACCAATCCATAAATTCCCCTGCTGATCGGCGTGCAGGGCCCGGATATTCACCTCACCCATCAAAGGCACCGACTGAGCTTGTCGGCTTTGTGGCTCGAGTACCCATAGCCCGCTTCCCAGCGTGCCAATCCACACCCGACTATACGGATCTGCCGTAAGCTTACTAATCAGGGGCTGGGAGGCGTTGGTAGGCTGTAGTTTGAAGTGAGCCGCACGATGGATGGTGTTCTGCTGATCAAACTGAAGCATAAACAAGCCATGCTGATTGGTGCCGATCCAGAGTTTTCCGACAGCATCGGATGTGAGTACGGAAATATCCGAGTCAGCAATTTTCTGAACCAGGGATTGGCACGAGGCCGCTACGGGCCGTTCGAGAATGCTTTCGAAACGATCCCGGTTCGGGTTGTACCAGAACAGCCCGGCTCCATCAATACCTACCCAAAGCGTACCCTGAGCGTCTACGTGCAGAGCCCGAACCCGATTGCTGATCATACCATTTCGGTTATTGATGGGCAAGTCGTATGTTTTTAGCCGGTAGCCATCATAGCGATTCACACCCTTGTGGGTACCAATCCAGATGAAACCCCTGCGATCCTGGGCAATGCAAAGAGCATCGCTGTGCGACAGGCCATCATTAACGTGATATGATCAAATCTCAATTGCGTGGGTTCTCGCTGTGCGTGGCTGATTCGCGGTAAAAGCAGAAGCAAGGCCAGGAACAGGTATAGAAAAAACCACATGGATCGAATGGATCGATTTATGGAAAGCATCAGGATACGTTTAAGACAAGGGGTGATGAAACGGGATAGTCCCGCAAAACCGATAAAAGCTTCAATCAGATAAGCGGCTGAATGAGGTAGAATACTCGCCAATCTTGGACTTTTTCAGATTCAATTATACTATTTAATCATAGAATTATGAAATAATAAGAAGGGTAATTGAAGGTTTTTAAAATACTTCAGCCTAAAAAAAGAAAGGGTACTAGAACCCTATAGGAAGGCATGACCAAATCGAGCCTTCATTTTGCCGAAAAAAGGCACCTCCGCTCTGAAATCGCCCTTTTACTTTTGTACTATTCTAATTTTTTATATTCCTCCTAGGCCGTTCACTTAAGAATCAGGTCCGAAACAGTGAAACTTATGGTTCAAAAACGTTTACTATTAAAAGGGCTACTTTTTACCGGAGTAACGCTTTTGTCAGGTGCATTGCCAGGAAACCGACCGGTTTTGGCAATGCACCTGCCGTTACATGCCCATGAAAATCCTGCTACCCCTGTACAAGTCGTCACCGTTATCTCAGGTACCGTGCAGGATGAAAAAGGCAATGTACTGGCTGGGGCAACAGTCTCCGTGAAAGGGTATCCCAACCTGGGAACTACAACCGACGGTAACGGTCGGTTCAGTTTACGTATATCAGATAACGTTAATGATCCGGTACTGGTTATTTCCTACGTTGGTTTTCAATCACAGGCGATAGCTATCGGAAAGCGAACCAGTATTACCGTTCAACTGGAGTCGGACAACAAAGCACTGAATGAAGTCGTCGTCGTTGGCTTCGGCCAGCAGAAGCTTCCGACCGTAACGGGTGAAATCAGTGTGGTCGATAGCAAAGCTCTTTTGCAAACCCCCGTGGCCAACATTACCAACATGCTGATTGGACGGGCGGCGGGTATCAGTGGAATTCAGAACAGTGGTGAGCCCGGACAAAACGCCACGACGATCCGGATTCGGGGGATCTCTACGCTAAACGGATCGGATCCGCTCATCGTAATCGACGGAATTCAACAACCGACCGAACAGCCCTATACGGTACTGAACGCCATGGATCCCAACGAGATCGACAACATCAGTATCCTGAAAGACGCTTCTGCCACGGCCGTATTCGGGATTCGGGGGGCAAACGGGCGTAATCATCGTTACGACCAAACGCGGTCGGGCCAATCGTCCTCAATTCAGCTTTTCGACGAATCAGGCCTTTACGAAGGCTTCGTCCTTATTCGAAACGCTCAATTCCTATGAGTTTGCCCTGCTTCGCAACGAAGCCGTTCGGAATGCCCAGACTTCCGGTGACAATAGCTACAACCAGATTCTGTTTTCGAACGATGAACTCTGGAAGTTTCAGAACAACCGGGATTACACCCCGGCGGAGGTAGAAGCCATGAACCTGACTGCTGCCCAGAAGCAGGCTTTGCTCAATAGCCCGGCTCTGTACTACACGAGCAACAACTATTACAAGGAACAATTCGGTGGCGTAGGTCGGCAGCAGCAGTATAACCTGAACGTATCAGGGGGCACCAACCGGGTAAAGTACTTCGTGTCGCTGGGAAACTTTCAGCAGGCGGGTATTCTGAACAATACCCAATACGGGGGAGCTAATACCAACCCTAACTTCAATCGGTATAACTTCCGGTCTAATATTGATGTAGACGTCTTCAAGAATTTTCAGGTGTCGTTCAACCTGGCGGGTCAAACGTCCATCGCCCGGGTACCCGGAGCCGGTAACTCTTCCGGAGACTTTGGCAACCGCTATCAGAACATCATTCAGAGTATCCTGGAAAACAGCCCCTTTTCCGGCCCTGGTATCGTAAACGGACATCTGGTCACCGGCTTCGTCGGTTTGCCGGGCGATCCCACCAATCCCATTGGCAACCGGGGTGGGGGAGCTACACGCCATTGACCCAACTTCTGACGGCCGGAACGCGTACCATGTACACCACCACCCTGACGAGTAACCTCGTGCTGAAGCATACGATGGATTACCTGACGCCGGGTCTGAGTTCGCGGGTGTCGATTGCGTATGATGACAGCTATACGAAAGGCTTTGCCAAGACGGTCAGTATTCCGCAGTTCAGTGCCATGCGAAACGCCATGGACCCGGCCAATCTGGTTTTCATTGGTGGACAGATCAGTCCGACGACTACGGCTGATAACGTAGGGAACGGTTCCTGGAATAAACTGTATCTGGAAGCTTCGCTTAATTACAGTCGCAGTTTTGGCAATCATACCGTTACGGGTTTATTACTCGGCAATGCCCAGCGATTTACCGCCAACGGACAGGGCTATAATACGCCTTCCGGTCTGATGGGTCTGGTCGGACGGGTTACGTATGATTTCAAGGAACGTTACCTGTTCGAATTCAACATGGGTTACAACGGTAGTGAGCAGTTTGCTCCGGGTAGACGATTCGGCTATTTCCCCTCCGTTTCGCCCGGATGGATTCTGTCCAATGAATCGTTTTTCCCGAAAAACGATGTTGTTACCTGGGTAAAATTCCGCGGTTCGTACGGCGAAGTAGGAAACGACCAATTGGGAGGCCGCCGCTACCTCTACCTGCCGAATACGTGGGCTTACAACGGTCGGGGCTATTTCTTCGGCAGAAGTGATGGCTCCAGTGCCAACCCTTATTTCAGCGGAGCTCAGGAAACGGCTCTGGGTAATCCGGAAATTACCTGGGAACGGGCCCGGAAAACGAACCTTGCCGGAGAATTCCGGTTCCTGAAAGATCGTCTGTCGGTAACTACAGCCGTATTCTGGGAAAAGCGAAACAACATTCTGGTGTCGCTGGGAACAATTCCCGGTACGTACGGTGTACCCGACTGGAACGTTCCTCCGGCCAACGTCGGACGGGTTAGTAACCGGGGCTATGAAATCTTTGGCGAATGGAATGACAAAGTAGGTCCGATTCAATACTTCGTCCGGGGAACCTTCTCGTATGCCCGCAACCGAATTGACTATCAGGCAGAAGCTCCTTATGCCTATCCCTGGATGAACTCAACCGGGTATTCCATCGGACAGTATAAAGGGCTGCGGACGGATGGTTTCTACAACACACAGGAAGAACTCAGCAATCGCCCCTACAATACCTTCGGTGGCAATCAGGCTAAACTGGGCGACCTTAAATTCCGGGATATCAACGGAGACGGCATCCTCAACAATCAGGATCTGGTTCCCATCGGCTATTCCAACCTGCCACGCGTAGCCTATAACTTTTCAGTAGGTTTCTCTTACAAAGGATTCGATATCAATGCCCTGGTCATCGGTACCAGACAGGGATCGTTCCCGCAGTCAGGGTATATCCTCAGCACGCCCTTTGCCAAGAACGTAGGAGCCGTAATGCAGTACGCCTACGACGGCCGCTGGACGCCTGAGAAATACGCTGCCGGTCAACCCATTTCGTATCCTACCATTTCGTTCAGTGGCGGACAGGCGAACAACAACCAGTTAAGTGATTTCTGGCTCAAACCCAATGATTTCACCCGCCTGAAAAACCTGGAAATGGGGTATACGTTCCAGCAGAATAATTCTTTCCTGAAAGCCACGCATTTGCAGGGGGTACGCTTGTACGTAAACGGCAACAACCTCTTCACTTGGGGTTCCCACCTGATTGATGGAATTGATCCCGAACAGGCCGATACGGGCAAAAACTCCATGGGCTATCTCTATCCCCTGACCCGTACGTTCAACATCGGGGCAAGTATCCAGTTCTAAGTTCATTTCAGAAGCATATGAAACTCAATATCATACTATTAGCCCTGTTTGGCTTGCTCTTCAGTGCCTGTCAGGACGAATTCTTACAGCTGCCTATTTCGAGTGCTACGACGGTCGATTCCGTATTTTCCACGACCATCAAAGCACAGTCGGCTATTGCAGAAGCGTACCAGAAGAATCTTTCGCAGGGCTTACCGTATCAGGGAACCTGGAATTCCATGATTCACGAAAACCTGACGGGAGGCCTGAACTACGGTTTCGCCTGGACCATTTCGCAGGGCATCATCATCACCGGGATGAACGCCAATGGCAGCAGCCAGGACATGGACGGCTTCAACTACAACTATACGGCCATTCGTCAGGCCTGTCTGGTGAGAGAAAACATTGACCGGGTTCGGGATATGTCTACTACCGACAAAGCGGTGGTGAAAGCCGAAATGAAGGCTTTGCTGGCGTACCGTTACGGACAAATGCTGACCATCTGGGGGGGTGTACCCCTGGTTTCCAGAAGCTTCCAGGCTACGGAAGAACTGGCTGTTCCCCGAAATTCGGTGAAAGCCGTACTCGATTCCGTAGTAGCCTGGTGTGATCAGGCCGCGGCAGTGTTGCCCGCGAAATGGCCGGACACGTTTTCGGGTCGTATGACCAAAGCGGCGGCTCTATCGATTAAAACCAAAGCCCTGATGTACGCCGCCAGACCGTTGTTCAATACCGGAACGCCTTACCTGGATTTTGGTAGCAACAATGCTTTGATTTGTCTGGGAAATACCGACCCTGCCCGCTGGACCACCGCTGCTCAGGCGGCCGAGGCGGCATTGACTGAAGCAGAAAACAACGGGGGCTTTCGCCTGATCAATACGGGTAATCCCCTGGATGATTACGGCACGGCTACTTCTACGCCCGGAAATGCCGAGGTGATTCTGGCGTACAAGTCGAACAACAGCTGGCAAATGAACATGTTCTACAACCTGCACAACTGGCAGGCTTACGGGAACGTCCTGTTGACCACGCAGCTGGAAACCTATTACAAGCAGGATGGTACGACCAAACCTGGCCTACCGGTACCGAACAATTACCTTTCTCGGACTACCTGAGCAAGATGAAAGACATGGAAGCCCGGTTTAAGGCCTGTTTTCAGCCCTGGCAGATGGACGCCTGGAACAACCCGGGTGATAACCAGTGGAGCAACCAGAATACGTTTCAGTGGGAAATGACGGGTTGTGCCCGGTCAACCAAGTTTTACTACAAGGCTGGTTCCCGGAACTGGTTTGAGTTTCCTCTTTTCCGGGTTGCTTCCCTGTATCTGAGTGCGGCTGAAGCGTATAACGAATCCGGTCAGACGGCGAAAGCCTGGAACGACTCAATAAAGTTCACCAGCGTGCCGGCCTGCCCGCCGTTACGGTAACCAGTCAGACGGCCTTACGCAAAATCATCCAACGCGAATGGGCGGCTGAATTTTTCTCGGAAAATTATCGCCTTCAGGATATCAAACACTGGAAACTCGAAAACATCGGCTCTGGCATCATTGGTGGATCCATCCGGACTTTTGCCTACAATAATGGAAACGGTGCCAAGCTGACGGGCAATACCAATTACCAGAGCAAGATCGAATACCAGGGTTTCTGGGCTCCCCGCCAGTTTCTGAATCCCTTCCCCCAGACCGAGGTTAACAAAGCCATCATTGTTCAAAACCCAGGGTATTAAGGCCTAACCAACGTAACGTATTTACTTTCGATGAAAAATCCCCTATACGTCTATAAACGGACCGCCTGGCTGTTGGCATTACTGCTCGGGAGTTCCTGTTTCCAGATAAATGCTCAACAGACGGACAGTCTGAAAGTCACACCAGTTGATCATTACCCCACTCCGTTTTTCAGTAGTTCACGCCTGGAATCAGTAATTACTTCTTCGTCGCTATCAGGGGCCGCTCTTTTCCAGACGCCCGTGCCCAACGTAACCAACGCTCTCTACGGCCGGTTGCAGGGCCTGGTCGTTCAACAGCGTTCCGGCGAGCCGGGTTATGATGCTGCCGCCCTGAACATTCGGGGACTGGGTACGTATGACAATTCGGATCTGACCATCTGCGTGGATGGATTCCTGACGACATCATCTTATTTTCAGTACCTGTCTCCCTCCGAAATTGAGAGTATTACCGTCCTGAAAGATCCGGTCTCACTGGCGGCTTTCGGCATGAAAGGAGGAAACGGAGTATTGTGGGTGGTGACCAAGCGGGGAATGGTTAGCAAACCACGTATTCAGGTGAATTACGTGGCTGGCCTGCAGCAGGCTCTGCGAATCAATAAACCTTACGATTCCTACAACTCGCCCGGCTTTACAACCAGGCCATTAGCAACGACGGCTATACACTGAACAACAATCAGTTTGTATGGTCGCCCCGGTACTCCAATACGGAATTGCAGGCGTACCAGAATGGAACGGCCCCTTCGGTAGACTGGTACGGCGAAACGCTCCGGAAGTACGGACGTTACCAGAACGCCAACCTGTCGTTTACGGGAGGTGATCAGGTGTCGAAATATGCGATCATCCTGGATTACATGAAACAAACGGGACTGTACGACATACCCAGCTCGCCGTCTACGTCAAACGCCCAGATTCAGCGATTTAACCTTCGTACCAACCTTGATTTCAAATTCTTCAAGATTTTCGAAGCCAGGGTAGACCTGGGGGGGCGGATCGAGAGCCGTCGGTACCCGAATTTCAACGGGCCCGATTTATGGCAGAATATAGCTACGTATCCCTCCAACATTTACCGGGTAATGGACGGAAACAGCCAGAACTGGTCGGGTACGGCTTTGTATCCCAATAACCCCGTGGCTTCTCTGCTGGCTCTGGGCCGCATTGCCACGCATGACCGTACGTTGCAGGCCAACTTTAATCTGAAGGAAAACCTGGATTTCATTACGCCCGGACTTTCCCTGAGCCAATCCGTGTCCTTCAATACCTGGACCCGGAACACGCTGGGAAGAACCGCCACCTACGCCCGCTTTTTCAACGGTGAGCGAACCACAACGGACGTAGCAACGGATATTGTGTCGATTGGCTCGTCGCCAACCAATCAGTACAGCTGGCAGCAGATCAATCTGACGGCTGGCTACAAACGGTCCTTTGGTAAACACGCCCTGAATGGCTCCCTCAATTATTTCCTGAGCGACTATATCGTAGACTGGAATTTGAATCAAAGTGGACCCAATACGGGCAATAACATTTTCTATCACTTCAAGAACGTAGGGGCTCAATTCCAGTACGCGTACGATTCCAAATACCTGCTGGCTTTGGCGGCGGGATACAGTGGTTCGGATAACTACGCTCCCGGTAATCGCTGGGCTCTGTACCCAGCCATTGCCTTGGGCTGGGTGGTATCGAAGGAATCATTCCTGGCCGAAAACAAGAACATTTCCTTTCTCAAAGTTCGGGCTTCGGCAGGACAGTCGGGTTTCGACGATTCCAACCAGGGTCGCTTCCTGTATCAACAATACTTTACGGGTAGCGGAACCTACTATACGGGCAACAATGGCCTGAACGGCAATGGTGGGCTGGTTCCTTCGTATGCCGCCAATGCCATGATCGGTGCCGAACGCAACACGGGGTATAACCTGGGAGTGGATCTGCAAGTATGGAATAATCTTTCCTTTACCGTAGATGGATTTATCAACAACCGAAGCGGAATCGTTACGCAGGACAATACCTTACCGGCGTTGTTCGGAGCCAGTTCTCCCTACCGTAACCTGGGCAAAGTTTCCAATCGGGGTATTGAACTTTCACTCGGTTTCGCTGATCAGGCTGGCGAAGTGAAATACAACGTCAAGGCGATGGCCCTGTACGCCCGCAACCGAATCAGGGAAATGGGAGAAGTTCCTCCCGTGAATGCCTTCAATCGGAGAACGGGGCAGCAGATCGGAACGCCCTTTGGATTAAAGGCCGATGGTTTTTACGATGTAACGGATTTCAATGCCGATGGTACGTTAAAATCAGGCATTGCTCAGCCCGCCTTTGGCAACGTGCAACCCGGCGATTTGCGTTATCAGGATCGGGACGGCAATGGTCGGGTCGATCAGAACGATGCTGCACCGATCGGGTTTACCGCTCTTCCGGAATGGACCTACGCGTTTGAAGCCGGACTTTCGTATAAAAACCTCGACTTTTTCATTCTGTTTCAGGGAGCGGCTCATCGTACGATCAATTTACTTTCGGCTTCCGCTCAGTCCATTGCTTTCGTTAACAATACGAACGTATATCCCATCGCCGGAGAGGCCTGGGCTTATTACCCGGATCAGGGTATTGACACGAGAGCTACCGCTACGTATCCCCGACTCACCACGCGAGCCAATCCGAACAACTACCAGAATTCAACATTCTGGATGAAAAACGGGGATTTCCTCCGGGTTCGTAACATCGAGATCGGCTATACGCTACCAAATACCCTGCTGCGGAAGATCCACCTGGAAAACGTACGCGTGTTCGTAAACGCGACGAACCCCTTTACGTGGTCTCAGCTGAGCAAACACTATAACATGGACCCCGAAACGATCAATGGTTATCCGGGCCTGAAAACGTACAATACTGGCCTTACATTAAGCTTTTAAGGAACGCATGAAGATCTTATCTATCCTTCTTTCAATGGGAGTACTGGGGCTATTGACGGGTTGTCAGAAAGAATTTCTCGACACCCGCATCGATACGAACCAGACCGAGGAAACGCTTTCGTCTAACTACGCTACGCTGTTTTCCTACGCCAATGCTCCGTATACTTTTTTGAGAAACGAGTTTACCATGCTGGATAACAATCTGTTTTCACCGGTTTCCGATGAAACCGTGCAGACTACTCCAGGAAACTCGAATGTCCTGTTCTTCAATAACGGGAGCTGGAATGCGATCTCGAATCCGGATAATTACTACGCGGGCTATTACTCGGGCATCCGGGCAGCTAATTTCTTTCTGGAAAACTCCGCCAATTACAGAGCCCAGCTGGCAATCAACCGCGATACCATTTCGGTGAGTGGCAAAACCAATTACCGAAACGACGTGCTGAATATTGGCTGGTACCGGGCCGAAGCCCGCGTGCTCAGAGCCTGGTATTACGCAGAGCTGATTAAACGCTACGGAGGTGTGCCGCTGGTGACGCGTACGCTGGGTCTGCAGGACAATATCAACCTGCCCCGAGCCAGTTATGATGAAGTCGTTTCATTCATCGTCGGTGACCTGGACCGCTACAAAGACAGCCTGCAGGTAAACTGGAAAACGTCTTCGTTTACTAACAACGATGGCCGGGTCAGCAAAGGGATGGCTCTGGCACTCAAAGCCCGTACGTTACTCTACGCCGCCAGCCCGCTGAATAATCCGTCGGGTGACGTAGCCCGGTGGAGAGCTGCGGCAGCAGCAGCCAACGAGATGCTCGTTTTTGCCGCCGGAGCGGGGCAGTACACTTTGGATAATAACTACCGCGATTACTTTCTGCGAAATAACACCCTAACCAGTGGCGAGACGATTTGGGCGATTCGTTATCCGGCAAGCAGTGATCCGGAACGCAGAAACTATCCGATTGCCACTGCCGGAGGTGCCAGTGGCCTTACGCCCACCCAGGATCTGGTAGAGGCCTATGAATACAAAGGCAAGCCCGACTCCCTCAATCCGTACGCTAACCGGGATCCCCGGCTGGGACTTAGTATCGTCACCAACAACAGCAGCTGGAATGGTCGAACCATCGATCAGTCGGCTGGCGGAACCGATGATCGGCGAAAAACCAACGCGAGCCGGACGGGCTATTACCTCAAAAAGTTTCTGGCCGATGGATTGAATCTGGTACAAAACCAGACGGTTGTACATAACTGGCCGGTATTCAGGTTTGCCGATGTATTGCTGATGTACGCGGAAGCCATGAACGAGGCCTACGGGCCGGACAATGCCAATGGCTATACGCTCACCGCCCGCCAGGCTCTGAATCGGGTGCGAAGTCGTTCCGGTGTGGGCATGCCTGACGTGACCGTAACCAGCCCGGTCGATTTTCGTGCCGCTGTTCGGCGGGAGCGTCGGGTGGAATTAGCCTTTGAAAACCACCGCTACTGGGACTTGCTTCGCTGGAAACAGGCCGCTACGGTGCTCAATAGTTCCGTTAAAGGCGTATCGGTAAGTAAAACGGGCGGAACCTTTATCTATACGCCCATTACCGTTGAAAATCGGGTATTCGATGCCAGCAAAATGTATCTGTATCCTATCCCGCAAGTCGAGATCAATAAATCCAATGGTGTTTTGAATCAAAATCCGGGCTGGTAAGACGCCGGAAGCCATTCATTCAATAACGTATGAAACTACTCTCCTCCATTCGCCTCGGGGTGCTTCTCTTTCTGATGAGCATGCTCTGCTCCTGTGAAAAAGAGAACCTGTATGACTATGGGATTTCAAAAATTTACATGCCTCAGGCCGTAAATCAATCCGGTGGTGTCAATATCAATTACACGGTTCCGGTTGGAACGGATTCCTCCACCTTCAACTACACCCTGGAGATTGAGCGGCAGCGACTCAATGTCATTCTCGGAGTCAGTCTCTCAGGCATGAAACCTGCAAGCTATTCGGTTGACCTGCAGGTCGATACGGATACCATTCAGCGACTCATTGCCAACAAGACGCTGGATGCCAACACGATGCTCATGCCCGCTTCCATGTACACCCTACCGAAAAACATCCGGGTGGCGGCAGATAGTGTGTCCAAGACTTTTTACCTGACGCTGAACATCAATGAGTTAAAAAAGGCAGAGTATGCGGGTAAAAAGCTGGCTCTGGCGGTCGGTCTGGCGAATCCTTCGCCCTACGGGCTAAGTGCAACGGCCAGTAAAACGATTGTGATTGTGGACGTCGATGCACTGGTGATTGGACCAGCCATTGAAATCACCAGCAAATACCTTAAGAACTCGGGTAATCCCTTTGTCGCGTCAACCATGGATGCGGGAGGACGCTGGGGTACGCTGGCCGATTGGGTAGCCAACAGTGGGGCCATGAGTCACAACGGCATAGGCGGCTTCTCTAAGGATGGAGATGGTCCTTCCATGAATATGGAGTCCGGTTGGGGCTCGCCAGCTATTAAGAATGGAAAGATTTACCAGACCATCACCCTGCCCGCCGGTACCTACGCGTTCGATCCTTCGCCCTGGATCTGGCAGGGAACGAAAGATGTGTCGTACGTGGTCGTAGCACCTAACGCCAGCACCTTGCCGGACTATGCCAATATCGCCAGCAGCACATCGGTCTTATCGGCCACTTTCGATAAGCCAAGGGTTACGTTCAAACTGACCGCTACCACGCAGGTAACGGTGGGCGTTGTGGTCAACTATGTGCAGGATCAGCAGGGATTCAAAACGAAAGCTGTACACCTTTATTCGTACCCTAAACATTTGTAATATGATGCGACACAAGAGATTGCTTGTACTGGCCATGCTGTTCGGTCTGGCTGCTCCGGTAGCAAAGGCACAAACGGGTCCGTCGGTCATTAAGCCGGGCGAGCGTTGGCTGGATAATCACGGCGAAATCATCAATGCTCACGGCGGAGGCCTGCTGTTTGTCAACGATACGTATTACTGGTTCGGTGAAAAACGCGGGAAAGTTGCGTCGGAGGGAGTGAACGTCTATGCATCAAAAGACCTCATTCACTGGAAAAACGAAGGACTAGCCCTGGCTCAGTCCCAGGAACCTGCCAGCGACATCACGGTAGGTTGCCTCATGGAAAGACCCAAGGTCATTTATAACCCCCAAACGAAGCAGTACGTCATGTGGTTTCACCTGGAACTGGCGGGAAAAGGATACGACGCCGCCCGGGCGGGAGTGGCCGTGAGTGCGACGCCTGCGGGACCGTACCGATTTGTATCCAGCTTTCGGCCGAACGGAAACATGTCCCGGGATATGACGCTGTTTGTGGATGAGGATGGCTCGGCGTACCAGATGTATTCTTCGCGTGACAATTACGATTTGCGGGTGGTGAAACTGAGCCATGATTACCTCACTGCTACGACGCAGGATTCCCTGTTGTTTAGTTCACACCGGGAAGCTCCGGCTCTTTTCAAGCGAAATAACCGGTATTATCTGATTACCAGTGGCTGTACCGGATGGGACCCGAATGAGGCGACCGTTCACGAAGCTTCTTCCGTCTTTGGCCCCTGGAAGTTACTGGGCGATCCCATGCAGGGACCTTCCGCCAAGACCACATTCGGTGGACAGTCCACGTACGTGCAGCCGATTCAGGGGAAACCTGACACTTTTCTGTTTATGGCGGATCGATGGAATCCCAAGGATTTGAAAGACAGTCGATACCTGTGGTTGCCTGTATCCTTCGAAAAGGATCAGCCAATCATTCGATGGACGGACCAGTGGGATTTAAACGCAGGAACTAAAGGCTATTAATTAAATTATCTGAGTTAAAAATTAGTGCACCCCAAAACTATGAATCAGGGAAAGGCTACATCCGTAACAGGAGTAGCCTTCTCTTATTATGGAAGTAAGTCATTAAGGGGTAGCTTCAATGGTACAAACGGATCCTGCCATGAATCGCTAGAGTAAAGCACTCTTTCATTTATGAATTTACGTATATATAAATACGTTAAATTATAAACACTTCGATTTTGCTTTTCATTCATAGTTTCAAAGTAATGAGTCACTGACCTGCTGGACTATTACTTTTCTCATCTTCTCATCAATTATCTAGTGCCTGCTTTACTCGCGATCTCAGCGGAAACCCCTTTCTGACTGACATTTAGCAGCCTTTTCCGAAAATGAGTCCCTCTTTTGACCGAAAAGGACCTCCTGCTTCTCTTCTAAAACTCCTTGTTTTGTACAATGGGAAGTAATTATTTAACCATTTCAATATAATTCGCCAAACCTCTATTCTTTATGAAACTACTCCCTGACGGCTAGTTCTACGCTCCTAGTTTATGGATCACCTGTACGGCTCTTCTTCGTACGTACGCTGCTTTTTTTCACAAACCTCTCTATGTATGATACATTCTAGACCTCTTTTTTTCTTTCTTTTTACCTGGCTTGTCGGCTTTTGCAGCTTTCAGGCGACAGCCCAGACCATGCAATACGGACCAAACACCCGTCCGTTCGGCAGAAGCTTTCCTGGTATTACATCAGTAAGTAAGGCCAGGACAAACCAGGTAACCAAGAGTTCTTCACGAGCGAAAACCATTTCAAAAGCTATACTGGCGGATGCTTCGGACGCCAATCCACTGGACGTTACGCAGCAGATCGTTAACCCCAGTTTTGAGTCGGGTTTTAACGGTTGGGCTAACAACGACATGTATACGCAGTCCAATGACGGCCTGAATCCGTACAAACAGGGGAATACCTACGTTGAGCGTTGGCAAGGCGTGCCGCCGCTGCCGAACGTAAGCATATCCCAGACTATAACGGGCTTACCAAACGGTAAATACACGCTAACCGTTGGTGCACAGAATCTTTCCCAGAATCCGGAGGTTGGACAACCCGGTGCCTTTATCTACGGCAATGACAACCAGAAGGAAGTAACCGGAAGGGGCGATTATTCGGTTGACATTCTGGTTGTGGACAGTACGCTGACTCTTGGCTTCAAAACCCAAAACTCCAAAGGTAACTGGGCGGGTTGTGATAACTTCCGGCTTCAGTACAAGGGTATTGCTCAGCAAGCGGTGAAAGAAAAGTTGCAGGCCCTGGTAGATTCGGCTACGATTCTGCTGGGTAAAAAAATGCAGAACACGAGTCGGGCAACCCTCGAAGGTGCCGTTGCCGCTGCCAAGCAAAGTTTGTCTGACAGTAATGCAGGGAGTGAATTGTATGATCGCATCAAGCAAGTGCAGGCAGGCCTAAAGGGAGCCGTGACATCCATCGATGCGTATAGCCAACTACAAACAGCTATTGACGCCGCTGAGGCTGAGTACGGCAATGGCAGTGGGAAGGAAGCCGCTACATTACGGGCGGTGATTGATCAAAAGAAGGCTTTATCCACGAATCTTGATGCCTCACTGACTGACCTACAAAAGGCTCCCGATGAAATTAAGGCGGCCATTTTAGCGTACCGCTACGCAAACGCGTCGAATACTACGCCGCTGGATTTGACGCAACGAATCGTCAATCCCAGTTTTGAATCGGGTTTTACGGGCTGGACCAACAATGGACTATATACGCAGGGAAACAATGATTTCAGTCCTCAGAAAGCGGGCAATACCTATGCCGAACGGTGGGTGAGCCGCCCGCCCTTGCCCAACGTAAGCATTTCCCAGCGGGTAACGGACCTGCCCACCGGAAAGTATACCTTAACCATTGGAGGACAGAACATTTCTCAGAGTCCCACGACGGGGCAACCGGGCGGTTTTGTATTTGGTAACATTTCCCAGTCAGAAGTAAAAGCCAAAGGTGAATATTCAGTCGATTTCCTGGTCGTGGATGGCACCGCTGTGGTGGGTTTTAAAACGGAAAACTCCAAAGGCAACTGGATGGCCTGCGATAATTTCCGGCTTTACTACAAGGGTGCGGCTCTCGAAGAAATGAGAGCACGACTACAGGTTGTGATTGATTCAGCAACAAGCGTGCTGGCTAACAAAATGCGGAATAGCAATCGCTCAGCCCTCGAAGCGTCCGTGGCCGCCGGTAAAGCGACGCTGGATCAGAATGGAACGGATGTAGCGGGGCGAATTGCTCAACTGGAAAGGGATCTGAAAACGGCCCGGATCTCCGTTGACGCGTATGGAAAATTACAAATCGCTGTGGATTCGGCCCTTGGCGTATACGGGGATGGTACAGGTAGTGGAGCGGCTGCGTTCAAAGCAGTGATTGACCAGAGTACAACGCTGGTCAACAACCTTGACGCCGAATTGAGCAATGTGCAGAAAACTCCCCGTGAGCTCTATGAAGCTATGCTCATGTTCAGAGTTGCCAACGCAACTGGCTCCGCTCCGGTAGTAGTTACGGATCCACGGTTTGCTCGCGGAGCTACGATGGCCTTCGGACGTAGTACCGTTTCCGGCGTTGCTCAAAAGGATATTGTCGAACAGGGTTTCTGCTGGAGTACCACGCCGGATCCGAAAATTTTTGATAACCGGACGACCAAATTCTTCTCGAGCAATGGGGCCATTTACCGACTCGAAAACCTGCAACCCGCAACTATTTACTACATGCGGGCCTACGCCATCGGGCCGAATTTCGCGGTAGGTTACGGTAAAGTACTGAAAGTGATCACGATTCCGATGGGTACGGTCACGTACGAATTGCGGGAAAGTGTGATAAATGGGGGAGCGGATAACCGTGATCGCATCGATCAGGCGGTGAAATCAGGCGTGTATTATTACAACAACCTGACCAGCGTTAAGGATCATCATTTGTCGGTGAATTACAATGCCGGCACGCCAACCGCAGAAGCCAGTTATGGTGGATACATGCAGTTTGGTGCCAACCCGAGCTATCAGCGAACGGGAACGGCCCTGCACGAAATGAATCACACCATTGGGGTCGGACAGCACTGGATCTGGTATGGCGGGAACTCTCCCCTGCGGGCAGAAGGCAGCCGGGGCAAATGGTTGGGTGAACGAGCCAATAAAGTAGTACAGTTCCTGCAAAACAATACGGATGGGTTCATGACGGGTGATGCCGTACACATGTGGCCCTTCGGCATCAATGGTGCACACGAAGACAGCGGCGACGAGTTTCTGTATACCGGTCACGCCCTGGTTACGCAGGCCCTGGGTGAAGATGGTCTGGCGAATCCCTCACGGGGCTTTACGACCCCTGCGTACACCTTCGAGCATACGCCTTCCCAGAAGTATTACCTCAAGGTAGAAGGTAGTAAAGTGGGACTCAGCACCTCGTTCCTGGCCGAAAACGAATCCGGACAACTCGTAAACAAGAAAGCCTCCGGGGCCAGTGTGCTGTCCGATGATCGTGCGGCCTGGTACGTTGAGTTCGATCCTGCTACGGCGTTATATCAACTCCGTAATGCCGCTACGGGTAAGTATTTTACTTATCAGAACAACAGCATTGGGCTGTCAGCCACTGGAATGGAATCGTTGCAGCTCCTGGGAGCCCGTTATAATACAAAGGTCGGCACGGACGAAAAGAATTTCATGGCGAAAGCGTACTGGATTACCGTACCGCAGAAGAGTTATTCCTCGCCTACGCTGGCGGCCAGTTCCCCTGAATCAATCAGTACAGTACCTTTCGACTTTACGGACGCCGCTACCGCTCAACGCTGGTTGATCTTTACGCAGGACCAGGTAAAATCATTTGACTCCCTGATGGTGGCTCCGGCGGCAGTAAAAAACATGTATATCGCTTCGGGTGATAATAAGACCACGATCACCTGGGATCCGGCCTTCGGTACGCTTTACGAAGTGTTGCGTTCAGAATCAGAAAATGGTACGTACACCAGTCTGGTTAAAGAGTTATCTTCTGGCCGTTATGAAGACCTTACCGCATCAAACGGGAAGCAGTACTATTACAAGATGGTAGCTTACAATGAGCTCGGCAGTGGTCCGGCGTCGGTCAGCCTGGCTGGTAAACCGGTCAAAGGGCAGCACCTGCACCTGGCCTTCGATGAGACCAGCGGAACGATTGCTCACGATGACTGGGGGGGGTACCACGCTCAGTTGAAAAATGGTGCAGCCTGGACGGCGGGTATGACCGCCCCTTCCGATGTAGCAATCCTGTCGGAGATGGCCACTACGGCAACTGCCGCTGCTACTGATGGTGCTGTTGCTCTTTCCCAAGCCACTTCCTCGTACCTGGAACTGCCTTCGGGTGTGATTAGCACCTTATCCGATTTTACGCTGGCAACCTGGGTGAAGATACCCCAGGGAATAGGTGACAATTCGCGTATCTTCGACTTTGGTACGGGTACGGGTACCTACATGGCCCTGTCACCCAAAGTTGGTCAGAATCTGTACTACGAGATTAAGCGTCCCGGAGTAAATTATCGCGTTACTATTCCCTATACTCTGCCAACCGATCAGTGGATTCACGTGGCTATTTCACAAAAAGATACTACGTTCAAGTTCTTTGTGAACGGTCAGCTGATTACTACCGACAATAAGGCTACTGTGAAACCTTTGGATTTGGGGGTAACGACGCAAAACTACCTGGGACGTTCGATGTGGGACAGCGATCCGTATGCCGACCTCACCTTTGGTGATTTCCGCATCTACAATTACGCTTTTTCCAATGAGAATGTAGCTACGCTGCTAATGCCAGTGCCTTACCGGTACAGTTGATTTCCTTCGAAGGAAAAGCAACCAATGAGGGAAACCTTTTGACCTGGAAGACGGCTCAGGAGTTAAACAACGATCATTTCGTTCTGGAGCGGTCCCTGAACACGCCGGCTAACTTCAAAGCCATTGCTCAGGTGAAAGGAAACGGTACCACTCGTCTGCCGAGTAATTATCAGTTCCTCGATCCGCAGGCAAAGGGACGCCTGGCGTATTACCGACTGGTACAGGTAGATACGGATGGGAAAACGGAGCCGAGTCGAGCCATTGCGGTTGACAATCGGACCTTACGCCCTCTGAATGCCTTCCCCAACCCGGTATCCGCACAACTGACGATAGAGTTACCCGACCGTGATCTTTCTTCCGTGCATCTCCGCGTGCTGAACACCATCGGTCAGATCGTTCATGAAGATAAAGCGTACGCTCCCGTAAACGGTAACGTACAGCTTCAGATGGGTAACCTGCCCGTAGGTGTGTACCGGGTAGTCATTACGCACCCGACCGAAAAGTACGGGTTGACGATTATCAAGAAGTAATCAAGCGTTTGAATAACAGAAAGTAAAGCACCAGGTATGGCCTCAATCAGAGGCCATACCTGGTGCTTTTTTATAAAAGTGCCCGGAACGATGAGCGGATTGTTTGCTGGAATAAATTCCTGCAAAAAGGACTTTCCATTCGGCTTATTCCACGGTTTGTTCAACTCCTCCTAAGCCCTAGATACTTAAAAAAAACGTTTCTACTCCAATTAGCATACGTAAACCACTGATAAATAGCTTTTAAGAGTAGAGATAGTAAAAGTTTTACAAAGACGTTAAAACCCGATTTGTTAAAATTAAAAGCCATTTTGTATAATTTGAATATTTTATTTAACAATAGATTTGTGGCGACGATGAACTCTATAGCATAAGTGGTTGATTAGGCCTCATGGACAGTATGATCCAGGGCCTTTCCAACAGATATAAGCCCAGATGATGCCCTTTTTCAGGGGGCATCATCAGTTTTAACGACCCTCTCATCTACTCACCTGGAGTCAGTCAGGGGAGGAGTAATAAAATATTGAAATTCAGGAAGTAATGGGTTGGCAATAGTACATCCTCTTGAACGATGGAGCCTGGGTTCTTTAGATGTTTAGAGTTATTAACTAGCGTATGAAAACATTAGTGTGCCTTTCACCGGGGCAATTTGAGTATCAGTCCGTTGAAACGCCTAGCACTCAGCCGGGCTTTTCCCTGCTTCGTATTAAACGCATCGGAATTTGTGGTACGGATTTACACGCCTACCAGGGCAATCAACCCTTCTTTAGCTATCCGCGTATTCTGGGGCATGAGCTTTCAGCCGATGTCTTAACGACGGATCATCCTGACTTTAAACCCGGTGATGCGGTAACGATTATTCCTTACTTCCACTGTGGAACCTGCATTGCCTGTAGAAAGGACAAAACCAACTGTTGTAAACAGATGCAGGTCAGTGGAGTGCACATCGATGGGGGTATGACGGAACAACTGCTGGTTCCCTCGTACGCACTGGTCAAAAGCGAAGGACTTAGCTACGATGAACTTGCCCTGGTCGAGCCGCTAGCGATCGGAGCCCATGGCATTCGCCGGGCTAACGTCACCCCGGAGGAATTTGTACTGGTGATCGGTGCTGGACCTATTGGCTTGGGTACGATGGAATTTGCCAGGATTGCGGGTGCGAAAGTCATTGCCATGGATGTGAACGACGATAGACTTTCGTTCTGCCGTCAGACCTTACACGTCGATTACACCCTAAATCCGAAACGAGAGAATCCGCTGGATCAACTGAACCGCATCACGAATGGAGAGATGCCTACCGTAGTGATCGATGCCACCGGCAATCTCAACGCCATTAACTCGGGCTTTTCGTACCTGGCTCATGGCGGCAGGTACGTATTGATAGGCCTGCAAAAGGAAGCTATAACGTTGAGTCATCCCGAATTTCATAAGCGGGAAGCGACGTTGATGAGCAGCCGAAATGCCACCCGAGCCGATTTTGTGCACGTCATGGACTGCCTGCGAAAAGGCTTGGTCTCGCCCGCGAATTACATTACGCACCGTGTAGACTTTAACCAGGTAAAAGATCGCTTTGAAGATTTTTTAAAGCCTGAAAACAAAGTAATCAAAGCACTAATTGATTTGAGCTAGTGAACGGCATGAGACACATCTTAAGAAAAATGCTTTGCCTGACCATGAGCGTCATGCTGGCTCACTGCACAGGGATTGCCCAGAATCCCGTTCAATGGGGAGCTTGGAAGCACTGGGGCGATCAGAAAAATGGCACGTACCGAAATCCCATCATTCCCAGTGATTACAGTGACCTGGACTGCATTCGGGTGGGCGACACGTATTACGCCATTTCTTCCACCTTTCAGTACTCGCCGGGGATGATCATTCTGGAATCCAAGGACCTGGTGAACTGGAAAATCTGCGGTCATGCCGTGACGGACCTTACCCAGATTTCCGATGAATTATCCTGGAAAAAATGAATCGGTACGGGAAAGGTATTTGGGCGGGGTCTTTGCGGCATCATAAAGGTCGCTTTTATCTGTATTTCGGCACGCCTGACGAAGGGTATTTCATGACCTCCGCCGCCAAAGCCGAAGGACCCTGGGAACCGTTGACACCCGTATTGAAGGAGTCGGGCTGGGATGACTGCTCGGCGATCTGGGACGAAAAAGGGAAAGGTTATTTCGTAGGGACTCACTTCGCCGATGGCTACAAAACCTATCTGTTCGACCTGTCCGCCGACGGAAAATCCATTGACCGGAAATCGGCCGTTCTCGTAAACGCCGGGTCCGGACGGGAAGCGAGTAAATTGATCAAAGTGAAGGACTGGTATTACCTCGTCTTCAGCGAACACAAATCTGATAAAGGGCGGTACGTAATGGCGAAACGGTCCAGAAACATAAACGGCCCGTACACGGAAGAAAAGCAGCTCGCCCTGACCAGTCAGGAAGCCATGGAACCCAATCAGGGCGGAATCGTATTAGGCAAAGATGGGAAATGGTATTTTCTCACCCACCACGGTTCGGGGGACTGGTCAGGCAGAATCGTGAGTTTACTGCCCGTTACCTGGATCAAGGATTGGCCGATCATAGGTAAGGTTATCGGAGATTCGATTGGCACGATGGCCTGGGAGGGAAAAATGCCCTCCGCTACTTCCGGCGGTTATACCCTGGCCCGAAGCGACGAGTTCAGTACGTCCGTACTAGGCCCGCAGTGGGAGTGGAACTATCAACCCCGGGAAGAAAAGTATTCGCTTCGCGAACGAAAGGGCTGGCTACGACTCAAAGCCTATAAGCCCTTAAAGAACAATGAATTATTGACGGCTGGCAATACCCTGACGCAACGTTGTTTCCGAACTTCTTCCAACGAAGTGATTGTAAAAATGGATGTTTCGCGGATGGCACCTGGTCAGCGAAGCGGCTTGTGTCATTTATCGGAGAAATACGCAACCATTGGCGTGACGCAGGAAGGCACAAACCGCCGGATCGAATACCAGAAAAACGGGAAAACCCTGAAGGGCGAAACCATCACCGGATCACTCATCTGGCTTCGGTCCGTCTGGGGCCTGGATGGTCAGTCGACCTTTTCGTACAGTCTGGATGGCAAGCAATACACACCTTTCGGCGAGTCTCATACTCTGGTCTGGAGTTATTACCGCGGTGACCGCATCGGTATTTATTCCTTCAATAACGAAGGAGAAGAAGGGTCCGTAGATATTGACTACCTCCACCATACGATTGCCAAGTAGCCTGGATAAACGCCCTATGAATTAACGTATATTATTAATCGTTAATCTGTAAGACTTTATTAAAACAGGCAGAATTAATGAAAGCGTGATTCTGCTTACCCCAAAACTTAACGGATGTATGAATACTTTTCGGTACACGTTTCTTGTCTTTCTGGTCGCGATGGCGGTCTCTGTTCACGCACAGCGACTGTATTCCCCCAACAAAAAAATAGAACTGAGCTTATCCCAATCCACTGAAAAACCAGGTAATTGGTTTTTGTCCGTTTATTATCACGGGGCAACGAAAACCCCCGTTTTTTCTCAAATCAAGCTCGGGCTGGAAACACAGGATCAATCATTTACGGACCAACTTTCGCTGAAGAAAAGTAGTAAGCCCGTCCCCATTCACGAGCAGTACACAACCCTTCACGGCAAACGCTTGGAACGGGCGAATGAAGCCCAGGAAATCACCTTTACGTTCACAAATGCGAAGGGCAGTACGCTGAACGTGGTGGCCCGGGCTTACAACAATGGCATCGCTTTCAAATATGAGTTTCCCGAAAAAAGCGAGGGCACCTGGGTCATGAAACGCGAAGCAACCGCATTTGTGGTGGAGGAAAAGGCGGAACGCTGGTTACAGGCATTCGTTACCAGTTACGAGGGCTTTTACCCCGCTCAAAAAGAAACGATCCAAACCGGCGAATGGGGCTATCCGGCTTTGTTCAAAACTGGAGATCAGAACCCCTGCTGGACCTTACTGACCGAAGCCAACGTAGATCGTAACTACTGTGCGACGAAGCTGAGCAACCGACAGAACAAGTCCAGTTACCAACTGGAATACCCGGCCGCTACGGATGGAAACAATACTGGACCGGTAAACCCTACCCTGACTTTACCCTGGAGCTCGCCCTGGCGAGTAGCGATTATTGGTCAACTGGCTGACATTGTTGAGTCTACGCTGGTTGAAGATGTCAGTAAACCTTCCCAACTCACAAAAACCGACTGGATCAAACCGGGAGTTTCGTCCTGGGTGTACTGGGCGTATAATCACGGAACGAAAGATTATAAAAAACTCTGTGAATACGTTGATTTAGCCGCCCGGATGGGCTGGCCCTATACGCTGATGGATTGGGAATGGGACGAAATGACGAACGGAGGCACGCTCGAAGATGCCGTAGCCTACGCTAAATCGAAGGGAGTGAAACCGTTGCTTTGGTATAATTCGGGGGGAGCCCATAATCAGGTTTCCTCCGGTCCCCGGGATCGGCTAACGACGCCGGAATCCAGAGCGAAAGAATTTGCCTGGTTAAAAAAGATCGGAATCTACGGTGTCAAAGTAGATTTTTTTGAAAGTGACAAGCAGGAGATGATGCGGTACTATCTGGACATTCTGGAAGACGCCGTTCGCTATGAACTGATGGTCAATTTTCACGGGAGTACGGTTCCGAGGGGCTGGAGCCGCACCTACCCGCATTTGATGAGTATGGAAGCCGTGTACGGCGGTGAGCAATATAATAATCAGGAGTACATGACCTCGAAAGGAGCCTGGCATAATACCCTGTTGCCCTTCACCCGTAACGTTATCGGTCCGATGGATTATACGCCCGTGGCTTTTACCAACTCCCAGCATTCGCATACGACCACTTACGCCCACGAATTAGCCCTGGCGGTGGTCTTTGAATCAGGCATCCAGCATTTGGCGGACCGCCCGGCGGGCTTTGATCAGTTACCGGATCCCGCGAAATTTATGCTCAGCGAGCTGCCGACGGCCTGGGATGAAACGCGATTCCTGGCCGGCTATCCCGGAAAAGAAGTCGTGATTGCCCGAAGGAAAGCAGCCCGCTGGTACGTGGCAGGCATTAACGGAGAAGATCGATCGAAGAATGTATCGATTCCTTTCCATGTGCTTGAAAAAGGCAAAACCTATCGGGCTGAACTTATGGCTGATGCTGATTACGACTCAGGTTTCAACGTAAAATACCTTACCATAAAAGCCGGAGATACCCTGGACGTGAAGTGTTTACCCCGGGGCGGCTTTACGCTGATGATGCAGGAACTATAATCGATCCATGGATGAAGGCTTGGAGGGCATTTCTTAACAGGAATTGCCCTCCAGGCTTTTTATTGCTGTGTAGCGTCACCAACTGTCATACGTAATCCGATCAGTAAGGGTAGAGAAACCCACCGTGACTCCGCATCGAATACCAATTAGTGCTCTCCCCGATGGTTGATATTCATTTTATATATGGGAGAACGCAAGCCGTTTTTGGGGTTTAATAGGAACGTCATTGTAACCTTTATAGAAGAAACACTATTCATCTAAAACGTAGCAGTTACATCCAGTTTTGCTTATAGGAAAGTTGACAACATTTCGCTATACAAAGGTGGTTTAATAATACAATAAGATTCTAGAAAACCTTAAATAATCAGTACTCAGAGTAGCTACTAGTAAAGGAAACCAGGATCGTTAAATAAATGCCTGGGATATTATCTAATTGGAATTGATAATGTATATATCTATGTATTATAATTTTAATTCCTTTCTTTAATCTTAATCACTTTTTAGAATGCTAAAGCATTATCGATATTTAATTACTATACTATTGGTAGTTTTAGTCTTAGCCTGCAGTAAAGATCTAACAGAGAGCACTACTGAAAAAAAAGCAAATGAGCTTTCTATTCAACAAGCCAAGAAGCGTTTTCAGCAGGTGCAAAGCGAAATTCAAACGCAGGCTAAAGCCGCCCGAGGAAAGCGTACTAAAAAATTCATTCAAAGTAATAGACTGTTTAGATAACTATGCTATTGCCAAATCAAGCTTCACTCCACAGGAAAATCAAATCATGGTTAATTCTATGAGTGTTATCCAAATAGGTGTTTATGTAGCGAATGCAGCAAGTGCTCATTATGTGGTAGAAGAAGACGTAGATTGGTTAACTACGTATGGTTATAACAGAAGAGGAATTGGAAACGGGGATCACCCTAATGCAATCAAACATGCTATAAGAGCAACTTTAGATACACAAGTTTTTGGTGAAGTATTAGCTAGAAAGTTAGGTACGCTCATGAACTCGGTGCTACCCTACAAACTGTAAATTTTAATCCTAACAATGATGATATAACTGGGCTGAACGTCTTAATGGATTTGCAAAATAATAGAATAGGGTATGGTTATGGAGCTACATCCATTAATTTTTATGGTTTATTTGGTGCTAGAACTATACGTGAAACCTTTGTGCAAAAAGCTCAGGCTGGAGAAATGTTTGTATGGATAGTACAGGGACACCAAAGAAGTAGCGTTGCTAAGCGTACTTTTAATCAATAAGCTCTAATAAATAGAATATGAAAAAAATCGTTTTGTTATTGCTTATGCTTGCCTTACTAATTGCTGGAATTCAGTCATGTGGTACAACTGAACATACAGATTGTCCTGATATTATTACTGCTACTGTAGACGCATCAAAAGATACCACCCTAGTATTTCCGGACTGCAGTGGTCTTAAATTTAATCATAATGCAGTCACTGTAAAAGGCTATCAGGATAATGAGTCTATGTATAATATCTATTGTGGCCCGCTTACTTTGCAGGCCTTGAAGCAATTCAATACGGACAATCCTCCTTACAGGATAACTAAAGATTCTGCTTGGAATAATAGTGGCTGGTTTGATGCCTTTGCTGATACAACCTATATTTTCTATAAAAGTAAACAAGTAACTAAAGGAACCCTTACGTTTACCTTATACTACGCTAATAGTAAGAATTATGAGGTTTTAGAAAAATTACCTAAATAGACATATGTATTATACATACTTCGGTAGTATCGCAAAGAGATTGATTTATATAGTTGTGAATGATCCAAGAAGCAGTGAGTTGCAAGTTTTGTGGCCACCGTGGCAACGGTAATGTTGATTCCATTTAAAATTTGGAATAACCCGCACAGGCAAACTGTTATTTATGGCGACCGTCGCACGGTAAAACGTTCATCAGAAATTATACCAATGAAGCTCAGGACTCTGACTTCATTGGTATTGAAAGGTAATGCAGTGCAAGATACCGCTGGATGGGCGGTCCCATCATGTGTTAGGCATTGGTCCGAATAGCGTTACGGCTCATTTCAAAAAAGGTAAAGACGTTACTTATTTGAATCCTAAATATTGTCATAAACATTTGACCATCAGTCTCAACGTCGACGAGAATTGCCGGGCCGCCGGAGCAGTCCTAAAATAAATAGAAACTAACAACAACGCTGGCTTTGGTGGTCGGCCGTTGCCGTAGGTAGAAGACGCACTTACTCATCAGGTAGTTGCTTTTGTATTAGGACGTCGTACTAATCGAACTTTCAGGCGGTTACAAGATTTGTTAATTGAGTGAGAGATTGCCATTAAATCATGAATCACGGACGTATGGCGACCGTCGCTACGGTGGGCCTATGATGACTGTCTAGATCCATCAAAACGAATCCAATACAAGTCGCTCATGCAATCACTGGAACGTAAACACCTTATCCTTCTAATTCGTGTGAAACGGCTTACTCGAAAAACCATCTGTTTTCAAACGATCCGTAGCACGGTCAATTCAGATTCATGACACAGTTATTAGCTTTTCCGTTAATCTTTTTTTTAAAGTAATCCTTATTAATATACTACTGATTAATGGATTTACAAAACAATGAAATGGGCTTAACTCAGGTATTACAGTATTCTCCTGGAGACGGTAATTTTGCATCTACTGAACTTTTTAATATTTTTTTGCCGAAAGCTCAAAATGGAGAACTGTATGTTTGGATAGTGAAAGGACAAACGCGTTCAACCGTTGCCAAACGAACCTTTAATCAATAATGCGATGAGTTTGAAATGGATAGTATTAATCATAATGGCAGGGTTAATGATCGGGTTCATTTCCTGTAGTTCTAATTGCCCATACCAGGTAGAAGTAACGATTGACGCCTCAAAAGATACGATATTGGCAATCGGTTTCTGCAGAAACGGCAATGGCTCGGGCCGAGCAGCGGTAACCGTGAAAGGGTATCAGGATGACTCCTCGGGATTTATTCTTTATGGAAGTGGACCACTTAATGAATCATTCTTGCAACTTTATAAAGATGATAAAGTTCATTATAAGCTTCCGCCCGATTCAGTTTGGGTAAAACAAGACTGGTTTGATTCCTACTATGATACGTTATATATAATGTATCGTCATAAGCTGGCTAAAAAAGGGAAGCTTACCTTTACTGTGTAT
Organism: Siphonobacter sp. BAB-5385; assembly: GCF_002261125.1. Classification (NCBI taxonomy): domain Bacteria; kingdom Pseudomonadati; phylum Bacteroidota; class Cytophagia; order Cytophagales; family Cytophagaceae; genus Siphonobacter; species Siphonobacter sp. BAB-5385. The sequence goes on from NZ_NMPS01000172.1 coordinate 37,583, forward strand.
GAACCATCACCGGAGAACTTAGCCTTGTTGCCAACATTGCCTGTGTCCAAATAAATAAGGTTTAAAAGCTGGCAGGATAAATAGTATAGTGACTTCTATTTATCCTGCCAGCTTGAAGTTTCACGTTATTGTTAAAAGTACATGAGTGTTTGAGTTCGCTCCGCCGCGATTGCTGATGTTTAGCCTAGCGTCACCAACAACGGCGGTGGAGCGGTTCAGGCGATGAAGCCGCACTGAATGAATGAATTCCTGCTACGCCCACCGACTATTTCCTTTGATCCCCCCTTACCCAGAGCTTTCATGTGCGTCAGATTATGAATATCTTCACACGTTTCATCGTGTATAATCCATATTGTGTCACTTGAACACAATAGGCATTTTAATCCCTTTTACTTTCTATGAAAATTACTTCTTTAATCATTTTATTGGGCCTGTTTTCATGGGCAGCCTCCGCTCAGGTACCTGGGGCATTTGTTACAAGTCCCGATAAACACCTTTCAGTGCAACTGACGTTGAAAGATGGATTAGCTGGTTATCAGGTATTTAAAAACAATCAGCCTTTGTTAGCACCTTCGGCTTTAGGCCTGGTACTGACGGATGTAGACTTGAGCAAAAACTTAAAAGAGGTAAGCAAAAGTCCGGAGAAGACCATCACGCAGACTTATGCGATGTGTAATGCGAAAAAAGCCAATCTTCGCTACCAGGCCAAGCAACGCAGCTGGACATTGGCAACGCCTACGGCACAATCACTCGAAATAATTTTTCAGGTTAGCAATGATGCTGTGGCTTTCCGCTATCGGGTCAAGCGACCGAAAGAGGCGATTTCCAAGGTCGAATCCGAACCGACCAGTTTTGCTTTTCTTGCCGAAAGCCGGGCCTGGCTGCAACCCATGGCCGTTGCCAAATCGGGCTGGGAGGCCACGAATCCGTCCTACGAAGAAACGTATGAGCAAGATATAGCCGTCGGGACGCCTTCCACCAAGGGAGCAGGCTGGGTGTATCCGGCCCTTTTTAAAACAAAGGATACCTGGATTTTACTTACGGAAGCTGGCCTGGACAGTACCTATTGTGCCACGCGTTTGCAGGATCAATCCCCCGGGGCGAATATTTCATTGGCTTTCCGGATGCCCGTGAAGTCATTAAAGACAAAAATTTAAAACCCAGAGCCCGGGGTACTTTCCAGTCTCCCTGGCGAGTACTGACGATTGGGAATCTAGCTACGCTGATTGAATCTACGGCCGGAACCGATCTGGCCCTGCCCGCCCAGAAAGTCGATGCGGATTTTATCAAACCGGGCCGTGCTTCCTGGAGCTGGATTAACTCCAAGGATGACTTTATCGTCTACGAAGAACAGAAAAAATACATTGATTTTGCGGCTAATATGCACTGGCCTTACTGCCTGATTGATGTCAATTGGGACCAGAAAATCGGTTACGAAAAAATAGCGGAGCTGGCACAGTACGCCAAAACCAAAAACGTGGGATTAATCCTCTGGTACAACTCGGCGGGGGACTGGAACACGGTCAAGTACACCCCCAAAGGGAAATTACTCGAAAGACAGGGCCGCCGCGATGAGTTCGCACGGATTGAGAAAATGGGCATCAAGGGCGTCAAAATCGACTTTTTCGGTGGAGATGGTCAGTCGGTTATCAAATATTATCAGGACATTCTACTCGACGCGGCCGATTATCACCTGCTGGTAAATTTTCACGGAGCCACGCTGCCCCGTGGCTGGGCACGCACGTATCCGCATTTGATGACGGCGGAGGCTGTGAGGGGTTTTGAGATGGTTACTTTTGAGCAGAAGGATGCTGATAACCAGCCTACGCACGCAGCCCTGTTGCCTTTCACGCGGAATGCCTTTGACCCCATGGACTTTACGCCCATGAATCTTTATAAAATTCCTACCTCGGTCAAACGTAAAACCACGAGTGCTTTTGAACTGGCCACCAGCATCGTGTTCTTATCCGGCATTCAGCACTACGCCGAGTCACCCGAAGGTATGGCTCACGTGCCCGCTTTTGCTCAGGAGCTGCTTCGCCAGCTACCCAATCAGTGGGAGGATGTGAAGTTCATCGACGGGTATCCCGGAAAACTTTGCGTAGTGGCCCGCCGTTCGGGCAATCGTTGGTACGTGGCAGGCATCAACGGAGAAGCAAAAGAAAAAGAGCTCAAGCTGGACCTTTCCTTTCTTTCAAAGGCCAAAGCAACCCTGATAACGGATGGCGAACCCATGTTTACCCAGCAGTCTGTTACTCCCTCCAACGCAACTGTTGTGACAGTGAAAGCCAATGGTGGTTTTGTGCTGGTAACGGAGTAACGATTTCTTTAGGCTCACAAGCGGATTGTTTGATTTAAAGCATATTTCAATAATCTGCTAACCACCGCTGTTAGAAGCATAGACCAAGCCGTTGTTGGTATTGTTACATGTAATACCAACAACGGTTTACGAAATCAGTGACGATACGTTAAACACCAATAATGGCGGAAAAGGCCTGTACTGTCTCCGTTGCGGATATCAATTCGCCAATAAAACGTTCCCGCTTAATCACCTATATATATTTTTGCTGCTATTGTATTGCGAATGAAAATAAGCCCATCAAAGCCACCCCACTTACGATGGGTAAAGGTTTGAGCGTTTGCCAGTTAGAATAAAAATTAGTAATCCGGTTTCGGCGGCGTAACAGAGGATTGGGCGTTTTACGGAAATCAATAAAAAAGGTGGGATAACGGGCGGAATGGAAAAGGCCGAGAACGTATGAGCATCTCCCGTAAAGGCCTGATTTTCAAAGGTGCCCTCGTTCAGCATACGTACACGGCCGCTGTACGTATCAAAGCCAATGACCTAGTATCGGGAGCCGTAATGGTGGTACAGATAAAAACCCATGGCTTTATACTGGGCCATGGTCGTGTCTTTGGCAAGGTGCAGGTTGTGCGATCAGAGAATACTTTTGGGCTGACCAGTACGATCTGCCTGCCAACGAAGCGTTATTAAAGCAACAGGACTGGATGAAGTGATGATCCGTTACAGCGTTCCGCCGGGTACATACACGGATTCAACCATCCACTGCCGGGCGGACAGTCCATAATGCATGCATTCGAACATGGCGGTAATGGCCTGTTTTCCCAGCTTGCGGCCACTGGTTTCTACGTAAGAAACTTCGGGATAATAATTCTGGGGAATGGTGCCGTCGCTGATTGCAATGATCCCTACCTGAGCCGGAACCTGAACACCCGATTGCTGAACGGCCTTCAGTACGCCCAGCAGAATTTCGTCGCTCATGGAAAAAATCGCATCAAAAGACGGGTCCGAAGTAAGCACCTGATACGTTTGCTGATGGGCGTGCGTCGGACTGGTGACTTCCAGAGCCTGATATGCTACGCCGTGGCTCTCCAGTTCATCGAGAAACGCCTGTCGGCGAATCACGGAAATGGACATGTTATGGTGCCCAAACAAGGCCAGCACCTGCTGTTTTTCTGGGTAATCAATGCCTGGGCTGCCAGACGAGCCGCCTGTTCATCAGCCAGACAAACCTTCAGGCAAGGCTCCCAAGTAGGAACCTTGTCGAAAAAGAGTACCGGAATGGAATGTTCGGCCAGTTTGAGAAAGGCACTGATGTCTTTAGTTTCGGACGTCAGGGAAGCAAAGATTCCGGCTACGCGGTTTTCCTTGCATACCTTTAGATTAAATAACTCCATGACCGGATCGTCTCCGGACTGTAAAATCAGCAGCGAGTAGCCCTGTTTTTTTACTTCTTCTTCCAGCGAAGCCAGAAAGAAATTATAAAAGTAACTGGAGATGGAAGGGACCATCACTCCAAAGAGTTTGCTCTGATTGGTCCTCAAGTTAACGGCGTAGGTATTGGGTTCGTAGTCGAGTTCGGCTGACAATTCCCAGACTTTCTTTTTGGTAGCTTCGGAAATATCCGGGTGGTTTTTAAGGGCCCGGGATACGGTGCTGATACTCAGTCCTAAAAGTTCGGAAAGTTTGCGAAGTGTGGTAGGTTCAGCCTTCATGACTCAGGTAGCTACGGCTTATTTTACCCGTACTTACGGGTAAGAACCGCTTCCAGCGAAAGGAAATTCATTAGTGAAAAATAGTGCAAAATAAATAAATTTTAGCATAATACATTAGCTCACTTTACTTAAAGCAGACCTTTTAATCGCTGGGAGGCGGTCTGAATACCCTGCTCGACACAGACCGCCAGGGAACTTTGTCCCAAATAGGCCCGGACGAAACCTGACCAGAAAGCATCGCCCGCCCCCGTCGCATCTTTGATATCCGTAATTACCTGAGCGGGCCGGAATTGCCAGTCTTCCTGAGTTGCTTTGTACCAAACCCCATCCCCGCCGCAGGTCAGACACGTCACGCTTGATTGTAAGGTAGACAAATAAGCCTTTGCCTGTTCAATGTTCAAAGATTCGCCCTTCATACGATTGACATCGTCAAGACTGAATTTGAGCAGAGGATTTAACATCTGTAGCTTTTCCAGCGTGTGGCGGGCTTCCGCGGGCTTCGTCCAGATTTTCTCGGAGTAATTCCAGTCAACCGAAACCGGAATGCCTTGCTGGGCGGCTCGGTCGAAGGCCTGTAAAATGGCGTCGCGGGCGGGTTGCTGGCTCAGGGCAAAGGCGGAAGTATGGAGCAGGCCTGCGGGGGCAATCAAATCGTCGGCAATGGGAGCAATCTGAGCGTCGGCATCCCGATACGGTATGAAGTCGGGCGTACCCTTTGTGCGACCTACCACGATGAGTGTCGTGGCGTGTTGAGCCACCGTCGCTACGTGCGAGGTATCCAGTCCGATGGTTCGTAAATGATCAAGCAGCTGACGACCCAGTCCATCCTGACCCACTGCGGCCACCAGTCGCGTCGGAACCTGATAGGTATGCAGGAAGCGGCAGAAGTTTGCGGCACTGCCGCCCGGATGAAGGCTCAGGGAAGCCGCCTGACCCAAATGGTCTACGTATTCACAGCTAATGGCGTCTATGAGTAATTCCCCGATGACAAGGACGTAGGATGGCATGATGTAGTGGATTAGGTAAGCGAAAAGGAAAATCCGGACAAGCTTAATTCAGCGATTACGGCTCCGGCGGCACTCCAGGTACACAGGGGAACACCAATGGGATCTTTGCTTAAACCGTGCAGGTTCTCGTAGAAACCAACGGATTCTGTACCGGGAGATTTCTGATTTGCCCGGTGAATGTAGGCGGTTACCTGCCGGGCCAGCTCTACTTCGTGAGAGGCCATCAAACCAGCTACGAGAAAGCCATTCCAGACGGGCCATAAACCTCCGTTATGAAATTCGTGGGGAAAATTCCTGAACCCATAAGCATGATTATGCCGGAGTTCTTCCATGAAAAACGTATCCTCTTCAATAGCGGGGGAAAAAGAAGCCAGCAAGTCCTGCTGGGTCTGTAAAGATGCTCGGATGAAGTCAATCAGCGTCACCCGCTGCTCCGGCGTACCCAGCCTAAAAGAAGAGCCAGAGCATTCGCCTGTAAATCGAATTGCGGATAGATCCGGGCGGGATTGAAGCCCAGCAACCAGTACGGTTTCTGTACCATCGGCATTTGGTGTACCAGGTTGGCGGCATACAGGCCGGAGGTTCGCTCACTATACCAGAAGTTGACTTGTAGAAGCGAGCGAATCTGCTGAGCCTTCTCGCGGTAGGCTTCATCCCGGTAATAAGCCGCCGCCAGTTCCAAAGCCCAGAGTCGCAGCAATTGGTCGTACAAAATGTAGCCGTGCTGCATGTATTCGTCGGCCCAGTCGCCACTTTGGGGGACGTAGATCAGCCCTTTCCCGTTAAATTCCCAGGCTTCCAGTACCGCCAGACACTTTTGTACCTGAGTGTGGTATTGGTCGGCTAATTCCGAATCGCCCGTATGAAGGGTATAAAACAGCAGCCCAATCACCGCCCAGGAAGGATTATCAGCCCGCCCGACAGTGCCGCCGTAGCTAACGGCGTGCGTGCCGGGAGTGACGTTACTGGGCATAAAACCCACCGGGTGCTGGTGATCGAACAACGTCTGAAGCGTCGCCTTGGCCGTTTGGATCAGGGTAGGGTTCTGACTGGCCAGGGCTGCCAGACTCGTGATAACACCATCGCGGGTCCAGACGCGTTTGTAGTTGTCGTGTTCGTGCACGGCAGCGGTAAATCCGACCGGAGTCGCCGCTCGCTGCAACAGGTGCAAACTACGTTCGTAAGCGGAAGTATCTAGCATGAAAGAAGTCAGTTAGTGTGAAGCATACGCGGGTTCCGGCTGACGGGTACGGCCCATGCGTAGCGTGAGGGTCAGCACTGCCGCTATCGTAATCAGTAGACCCGCAAAGTAGATAGCGTGTACCGGATTCGCCTGAAGTACATACCGGTAGATGTAGCGAAAGGTCAGGGTTTCCAGCATCATTGGAAGTACAATGAACATATTGAGGATACCCATATAAATGCCCGTTTTTTCTTCGGGAATGCTTCCGGCCAGAATCACGTACGGCGTTCCCATCATACTGGCCCAGCCAATTCCGAAACCGATCATTGGCAGAAAGAGCAGGGAGGTGTTGGAAATCAGCGGTAATGCAAGCAAACCCAAACCCGCCAGCAGCAAACTCAACGCGTGGATACCCACCGGACTAATTTTCTTGGCCAGCCAGCCCAGCAGGAAAGCGGTACAGAAGGTGACAATATTATAGGTGGCATTGACCTTGCCCGTGAGGAGCTGAGCGGAGCTAAACGCCAGCGAATTGGGGTCCTGCGTATTGAAAATCGTTCTGGCCAGACATAGCGTAATGAATTGCCAATACACAAACATGGCGTACCAGTTGAAAAGATACACCACTCCCAGGCGTCGCATTAGCGGAGGCATGTCCTGAAAGGCCTGAGCAATGTCCCGAAAAATGTAACCGATGCCCTGACGGGTTTCCTGTTTGATGTGCAGAATCTGCTGCTCAGTCAGAGGGTATTCTTTCGTCGTAAAAATTGTGTAAAAAACTGAGGTAAGCGAGGCTACGGCTCCAATAAGAAAGGCCGCGTAGGTAGTGTACGTAATGTGATTGCTGCTGCGGCTATTTTCCAGAATCAGTCCTGAAGCGACCAGCAGGCTAGGGGTAAGGTTGGCCAGGGTAATGCCGAGGCCGGTAAAAAAGCTTTGCGTTAGGAAACCCGTGGCGTGCTGTTCAGGCGGAAGTTTATCGCTGACGAACGCCCGGTACGGTTCCATCGTGATGTTATTCGCCGCATCCAGAATCCACAGTAATCCCGCCGCCATCCAGAGCGTTCGGCTAAACGGCATCAGCAGTAAGCAAATGCTACAGAAAACGGCCCCGATCATGAAGTAGGGAACCCGTCGGCCAAAGCGGCTGATGGTTTTGTCACTCATGGCCCCCACAATGGGCTGGATGATCAGCCCCGTCATGGGACCCGCCAGATTTAACAGGGGAATGTCATCCGGATTGGCTCCCAGGTAGGAATACAGTGGGGTCATGTTGGTTTGCTGTAAACCAAAACTGTACTGAATGCCAAAAAAGCCCACATTCATATTGATGATGGACCTGAAACTGAGCGGGGGCTTAATGAATGCCATACGTGCTGGAAGGCAAGGGGATGAAACGAAAAATAAAGTAGGCGGAGGACGTCTCCCCCACCCGGTTAAATGCTTAGAAAGTTAACAGTAAACTGGCGGAGATCGTACGACCTGTGATGGATCGGGCCCGAATAATATTGGTAGCGTTATCCGTAATGGAAGCTTCTTCGGCTTCCGTCAGCCCCAGCGTATTGGTAATGTTATTGGCACTGACCGTTCCCGTGAGGAAGGAGCTAAATCGGTAGTTGATGTACGGATTGAAAAGAACGTATCCTTTCATCTTCAGTTGATTGACATCCTGCGTATACGAACCTGCCGTTCCAATGGTGCTTACGCCGATGGACAGCGGACCCGCCGTATAACTGGGCAGGAAGGTAAAGATCAAGGGCGACTGACGGCGGGGGAAGTTACCCCGATTGTCACCCTGTGTAATTTTAGCATCGGTCAGCGTAGCACTGGCATTGATACTAAAGGCTGTAGACAGCTTGACGATGGTTTCAATCTCCAGACCAAACGAGCGGTAGTGGTTGGCAATTACTCGCTGGGTAGTGGCTTCAAAACCACCCTGTTCGTTCACGCGGGAGTAGAAAGCCGTTACGAATAAGCCCCCGAAGCCCAGATTTCCCTTGTAGCCCAGCTCCGCCTGATCAATCTGATCTTTGACACCCCGGATGCTACCGTCCGCTAATACGTTGTTGGTGAAAAGAATGCGGTCTGCTTTCGTCGTGGCACCGCTGCTGTAGCGGGCAAATACGGACTGATTATCCTGAAGCTTGTAATTGGCTCCGAGCGAGAACGAACCGTAGTTGTATCGATAGTTGACGGGCTTGGTGCTGGCGTAGTCAATGGCGGCTACTTTTTCTTCCGAGGCAAGAATGACGCCATCATTGTTCATATCCTTGCGTACGGTGGTTCCGCCGCTATAGGTACCGTTAACCCGGCCAAAATCCCAGCGTACACTGGCATCCACGTTGAGGGCTGGCGTAACTTCCCAGGAGGTACTCACGTAAGGAGCGGACATATTGTAAGCCGTATTATAATCTCGCTGAAGATTGCCCCACAACGGAACACCGTAGGCAAACTGGCCGTTTTGCGTCAGTCTCGTACCGCTGGCATTCGTAATATCCAGTGGCCGTAATCCCTTGCCTGATAAAGTCGTCAGATAAGAATTCCAGAGCCAGGACATGGCGATATTCTGGTACGCTTTGTAGAAACCAAACGTTACCGAACCCGCTCCAAAATCCTTCTTGAGTTTAAAGTCGTTAACGAAATTATTGAAGTTGTTCAGCTCCACGTCAAACATGTGAATAAGCATCGCCTGGCTACCCGTAAAAGCAGCTCCCGTGGCGGCATCCGTGAGGCGTGCATTCGTCAGATTCCAGCCCTGAGCACCGGCAATCGCACTCAACATCGCCGAGGTACTACCCGCTGTAGCCGGAAAGGGAGAAATGAAACGACCCTTGTTGAGTGAATAACGGGCCCGGTTTTCGATGGACCAGTTTTCTCCCAAATCAAAGTTAAATTCCGCACCAATGGAAGAAGAAACCGGGTGCATCCCATCGGCTACGTTGGCCTGACGTAAAGCTCCGTTAACGCCCAAACCCAGATCGTGCAGCAGGTAAGGGCTTTGCAGGGCTCCGTGCTTGGGATCGAACCCTTCTACGGCAGAATAAGTAGGGCGGCTGTTCGTTCCGGTTACCTGGAGGGGCGTGGGCATGTACGAAGCCGCCCGGTCATTAAGATACTTGGCGTACAGACGAACGTACCCATTCGCGAAGTTTTTAGTCAGGTTCAATTTAAGCTGACCGCCGTTGTTCGCGGTGAAACCCGCCGTCCGTGGACCTTCACCGAGTCGGTAAAAACCACCCACGTTGAAATGAAACCCATTGCCGATGGGTGCTCCATAGTTGAAATCCGTGCGGAAATTGCCGTAATCCAGACCCGCACTCATGCCGATGCTTCCGCCCTGTTTCTGACCCGTTTTGCTAATGAAGTTGATGATACCGGCGGGTGAGTTGGTACCCAGCGTCGAAGCAGAACCCCCGCGGATGGCTTCCACCCGAGCCAGGGTCTGATCCGCCCGCAGAAAAATATCGGACGTAGCGAAAGCAATGTCGCCGAATTGTAAGACAGGCAAACCATCTTCCTGAAGTTGCAGGTACTTGGAACCGCCCGAAGAAATGGGTACTCCCCGAACGGTGATGTTGGTGTTTCCTTCACCCCCCGAAGCTTCGGCTTTGATACCGGGAATGGTCCGAAAGATTTCAGCCGTAGTACGAGGCGATGACTTTTGAATGTCATCTACTTTAATGGTACTAATCGAGACGCTGGATGTAAGCTTGGAAACCGGATTCGCCACTCCCGTAACCACAACGGCGGATAATTCCAGCGGGTCATCCTGCAGAACCACCACCAGATCCGGGGCCGTTCCCGAACTTAAATCCACTACGCGTTCCGTAGCGGTATAGCCGGAATATGAAAACTTAAGCCGTACCTCCCTCGCGGCAGGGAGACCTTCCAGCGTAAAGTTTCCGTCCTGATCGGTAATGAAGTATTTGTTATCCGGTAATAAGGCAATGGAGGCCCCCAGAAGGGGTTCATTTTTGGAACCTACTACTCGTCCCTTCAAGGTTGCTACTACTGATTGTGCGAAGCTGGTATATCCCCCTAGAAGCAACAAAGCAAATAATAATTTTTTCATCTTTTATTTCATTTGTCTAAGGGGAGCAAATAGAAATAAAAAGAAAAATGTAATTAAAACACGTTTTAGTTAAACTTTTATGCAAACGTTTGCGACATCATTACCGCAAACGTTTGCGGGCTGAAAATTTTTTCAATGTCAGTGAGGAAGATGAACAGGAGCTGAAGTACAAAGAACAGAAAGCAGGTTATGCTGACTCCAATCCGTAAGAAACTAGGTTTTCAGGTATCCCCAGCCGAACAGCGTAGGTTGGGGAAGAGGTCGTTCTGCAGGAGCCATTTCATGAATGTTTGCTTCACAAACGGAGTTACAGGTTTAATCCGGTGATTGAGGAAATAACCGGGTTGATTCAGCTTCAACGGATCAGTGAGCCTCCGTATAAGACCAGCGATTCGGCCCTGTTAAACCCATTCGCTTCGTTTTTACCATATGGTAAATGAACTGCTAACGATTGGCGTTAATTTTTGCCGATGGAAATACTAACTGATTATATCCTGCAATTTGGTGATCTGAACAAATAGCAAACCGATCTTATTGCCAGCAAAGCCCAAAAACTTGACCTGCACAAGGACGACTATTTTTCCGAAGCCGGGAAAATTCCGAAGCAGGTGGGTTTTATTCTGGAGGGTGTCTTTCGTTTTTGCTACTACAATAACAAAGGCGAAGAAATCACTAATTACTTTGTGGAGGAGGGAAACTTCGTGGTCGATTATCAAAAATTCCACACGCAGGTAATCGCCTCGGAGTACATACAGGCAGTAACTGACTGCAAAATACTGGCATTTTCAAGAAAAGATTGGGAAGATATTCTGAATACCATTGTAGGTTGGGATAAGATCGAGGCCAAAATTTATCAGAAATGCATGACTCAGGCGATTGAACGCAGAAGCCCGCTGGTTTCCGAAGATGCCACCACCCGCTATCTATCGTTTATGGAAGAATTCCCGAAGCTTATCAACCGCATCCCGCTTTCGTATGTGGCTTCCTATCTGGGTATTACGCAGCAATCCTTGAGCAGAATTCGAAAAAACATTCGTTAAAATCGCTTTTTACCAATTGGTAAACGTTCGGCTTCCGGTGCGAGCAACCTTTGCATCATTCCTTTAAACAAGAAAATGATGAATCCAAAGATTGTATTAATTACCGGAACAAACAGCGGCTTTGGCTGGCTGACGGCCCGTAGTGTTGCCGCCCTAGGACATAAAGTTTACGCGACCATGCGAGAGACTACCGGAAAGAACGCGGATCAGGCACACGCGTTGTCGCAGGTAGAGAACATAACCGTGCTGGACGTCACACTAACCGATGAAACCAGTATAAAAACGGCCATTGACACCATTATCGCTACCGAAGGTACAATAGATGTACTGGTGAATAATGCCGCTCATACCATAATGGGTGTGGCGGAAAGCTGCACCCCGGCGGATGTACAGCGAATGTTTGATGTCAATGTCGTTGCCCCCTGGCGACTCATGAAGCAGGTGCTGCCGTATATGCGTAAACAGTCCGAAGGCCTGATCGTCAACGTTAGCAGCGGATTTGGACGATTCGGCTTCCCTTTTTCAGCCGTCTATTCTGCGTCCAAGTTTGGGTTGGAAGGATTAAGCGAAGGCTTACATTACGAATTGCGACCCCTGGGAGTGGATGTAGCCATTCTGGAACCGGGTTCTTTTCCTACGGAAATGTCCCAGAAAGTGCAGTCGGGCTCTGATGCATCCATTCTGGAGGGGTACCAGGCAATTGATCATATTCCAAACAAAATATTCTCTGCCATTGGCCGGATGTTTGAAACGGTAAAACCGAATCCGCAGGAAGTGGCAGACGCCGTGGTGAATCTAATCCGTTTACCCCAGGGACAACGTCCCCTACGAACCGTAGTTGACCCAACCACAGGCCAACTGGTTAAAGCAGCGAATGAAGCCGTGCAGGCTGAATACACCAAAGGATTAGCAGCCTTTGGTATCGAAGAGCTTTCGGCGTAAAGATTCATTAAACGAGTTTCATCCGTATTAATTAAGTGCTTAAAGCATCCGGGAAGCCATAACTTTTCAGGTGAACCATTGACACGAAAAGACCCTTCGGAAAACATTCCAAGGGTCTTTTCGTGTTATCAGGTTATCACTAAGTCGAGCCTGTTACTCGCCCGTTAGCTACGATGGAATCGGTTAATGCTGTCCATCGAATGAAGTTATCCAAGTGCGACCCTAGAGCCTCGGTCCATAGAAAGGTTTTCTACATTCTCCGCTACACAACGCCCTGCTTGCAAAAATCACATGGAAGAATTCATAAAATTCATCAAGGAAATGGTCTGGATTGATGAGGTGGATCTACAGCTGGTCCTTTCCCGGTGCAGAGAACGGATGATTCCCAAAAACAAGCTGATTTTAAGAAAGGGGCAAATCGCCAATCAGTATTTCTTCATCGTATCCGGGGGCATCCGCTTTTTCTATGAGCTTCATGATCAGGAAAATACCACCTGGGTTATGTTCAGGAATGAGTTCTTCACTGAAATTTCAAGCCTGCACCCACAAAAACCCACGCGGTTTAATATTGAAGCCATCGAAGAGACGAAGTTGATTGTGATCGATAAAAAGGATATGGATTTCCTGTATGGGCAGGTAGCCGCCTGGGAAGAGTTTGGCAGAAAAATCTGGGAGGCAACCACGGTACGAATGATTGACCAGCTCATGAATTTCCAAACCATGTCCGCCGAGGAAAGGTATCTGTCTTTCATGACGCATTCGGAGCTCATTCACAAAGTACCAGTGAAGCAGGTAGCCGCCGTGCTGGGTATCACGCCCAATGCCCTGAGCCGGATTCGGAAAAAAATCCGATAGTAGTCATTCTCTACCATTTGGTAGTTTTGACCCTTTCCAGCCCCCGTACTTTTGAGTCGTTAAAAAACGAAACCATGACTCAAGCGAACCCAAATACCTTAGCTTCTCAGGATCAATATGCTGACGAAGCTTTAATTCAACATCTCCCGGGTTTTACGAATCAGTATGCAACGGTAAACGGCGTTCGCCTGCACTACGTAGAAGGCGGTAGCGGCACCCCACTGATTTGTCTGCCCGGCTGGCCGCAAACCTGGTATTCGTACCAGCCCATTGCCGCAGCACTGGCTCAAAAATACCGGGTGTTGATTATAGATATCCGCGGGATGGGTAGTTCCGAAAAGCCGCAATCCGGTTACGATAAGAAAACGATGGCAGCCGATATTCTGGCCCTGGTACAGCAACTGGGGTTGACGAAAGTGCAGATCATGGGGCACGACATTGGCGGGATGGTCGCCATGAGCTTTGCCTTCAATTACCCCCAGTTCACCGAAAAACTTATTGTGCTCGACGGTTCGCACCCCAGCGAAGGAATGCTTCAGATGAGTCTGATCCCTGCGGTTGGCACGTTCACGGAAAAAATGGATGCGAACCGGCCCTACGCCTGGTGGATGGGATTCAATCAGGTAAAAGGCTTGCCGGAACAGCTACTGGCCGGACGGTTTCAGTACCTGCTGGACTGGCTTTTTCACTACGTCATGATTGACGACAGCAAAATGACGCCCTTGGAAAGAAATCACTACGCGGCGGCGTACAACGATGCCGAGAGCATTCGGGCTTCGAATGCCTGGTACCAAACGTTTAGTCAGGATATCCAGGACGCCCAAACCTATAGTCCTCTTGAAATGCCGGTACTGGGAATTGGTAGTTATATAAGTTACCAGTATATGAAGATGGGCTTACCCCACGTGGCCAGGAATTTAGAAATGGTTGGGATTCTGGATAGTGGTCATTATTTATTCGAAGAGCAACCGGAGCAGGTACTGGATGCCGTTTTTAGTTTTCTAAATTAACTCATTACCAATGTATTATTATAAAAAGTCATGCAAAAGAAAATTGTAGTGTTCGGTGCTACCGGCAACCTGGGAAACAGAATTACGCGGGAACTCATCCAAAAGGGGGCCGCCGTACAGGCGATCGTTCGTACGGCTACGGATCCGGAAAAAATAAAGGCGTTGCAAGAAAGCGGAGCGACGGTTGAAGAAGTAGACCTGAACAGCGTGGATGCTCTGGCCAGGGCCAGTACGGGAGCCGATTGTGTCATATCGCTCTGGCCGGGTTACGCGAGGTAATCGTTGATTTACAGGCCCGAATTCTGGATGGGGCGATTCAGGCCGGTGTGCCCCGCTTTATTCCTTCTGATTTTTGCACCGATTACACAAAGCTGGTGCCGGGGGAAAATAGAAACTTTGATTTACGGCGAGAATTCAGAACGTATCTGGACCGCACGTCCATACAGGCTTCTTCTGTTTTCAACGGTGCTTTCGCGGATATTCTCCAATACAATACCCCGATTTTAAACCTGAAAGAAAAAAGCATTGGGTACTGGGGTGATAAGGCAGACTGGAAACTGGATTTCACGACGATGGATGATACCGCCGCCTTCACAGCCGAGGTAGCTCTGGATGAAAAAGCCCCCCGTAACCTACAGATTGCCAGTTTTCAGGTGAGCCCTTCCTTATTGCAGGAGGAGGTCAAACAGCTTACGGGCCAGGAATTCAGAATGCAGCAGCTAGGCAGTCTTGAAGATTTTGCCGCCTTTATCAAAAAGCAACGAGCCGATTATCCGGCCGGCGAACAGGAATTATACGCCAAATGGCAACAGGGGCAGTACATGTATTCGATGTTCACGACCCAGCATACGCAACTAGCGAACGAACGGTACCCCAATCTCACCTGGAGGACGAGTCTGGATTTTCTCAAATCATTTGTCCGATAAACGTAGGCACAGGGGCCTTTTCTTGCTGAGTTATCGGGTAGAGATGATACTTTAATCGGTTCAGCTCATGCCGTCCCATATACCGGTGGCTTGAGCTGGACCAATGTTTCTGCTCCAATATATTATAAGTGATCCAGCAGTTTAACGACTCGCTGTACCTGGACAATCTGAAAGTTTCCGCCGTTTCGTGTCGTAAAGCCGTTGGCGTTGAGCTGGCGGGCAATTTCGGCCCAGCTGTAGCCGGAATTACGAAGATTTCTGGCAAAAGCCCCCGCCCTCCGATTATTCTGATCAGCTCTGGCGTTGATCTGGCTAGCCTGAGTCCCTTTTCGTCTGGCCTGCTCGGTCAGATTGGCGGGATTACCTAACGTAGCCCCTCTTTTCTTCAACTGAGCCATGGCACGTTTAGTCCTTTCAGAAATCAGCTCCCGTTCGTGCTGGGCCATGGTAGCCATCACGCCGATGGTGAGGGTATTGGCTTCGGGCATGTCACAGCAAATAAAGTTTACCCCCGAGTCCCGAAGGGTAAAGACAAAGGCAACGTTACGCGTGAGTCGATCGAGTTTGGCAATGAGAAGGGTAGCTCCCTGCGTTTTGCAATACGCGATGGCCGCCCGCAACTCGGGCCGCTCGTTCTTCTTTCCGGATTCGATGTCGGTGAAGCTCTGGAGTACTTCTCCTTTTGACGCGACGAAACGTTCGACTGCCTGTCGCTGGGCCTCGAGCCCCAGCCCCGATCTTCCCTGCTTAACGGTAGAGACCCGATAATAAGCGACAAAACATTGATTCATGAATAGACCGTACTAATGAAAGTATACAATTACAAAATAAGTTAATACTTACAAAGCTTAAAGGATTTGGGGGAGAAATGCTATATCAGATGTATTGATGGTGCTAATGTTTATATAATAAAATCTGATGATTGAGTTCAAATTACAAAACTTGAAGGGTCGTTTATAAAAGGTTATAAGAGACTATGCGGTTAGCAGTATTTTAAATTTATGCTTTCAATTGAGTTTAAAAGTCACTGACAAGATGTTGAAGATGCTCCATTAAACACATTAATAGTAGATGGATATAGATCGGTGGTACAAAACAAAGATTTATATCGATCAGTAATTTTTTGATCAACATGATACTTTAGGTAAAAAGGAGTTTTTGATTTTATTAAACTGTCTGGAAGATTCACTAAAGACATCAAATATATTTTGGTGGTATCACTACGTTCATATACAGTAGCATCTTCATTAGGTTCAAGGAGAAGTACCTGGTGAAGATCTTTTTGGCAATATTCTCTGTTATAGAGAACCTTAACACATTTCTGAGATTTCTCTACGCCTTCTTTTTTGCAACTTAAAAGCAGAGTTAGTAAAAAGAACAGTATAGTAAAGGGATAGTTTTTCATAGAAATATGGATTTTGTAGCGAATAGGTTAATTTTTCTTGACTACTGCTAATGACTCTAAATATGACTAATTGGTTGTAATCCCTGTTGTATAAGTGCTTTTATGTTGAGTAAAACTCTGAAAGGTCAATTTTCCCTTTTTGCCTCTGGA
>NZ_NMPS01000173.1:0-56022 GCF_002261125.1 Siphonobacter sp. BAB-5385
AATTTGCTTTTCTGTAAGTGTATATTTCTGACACGCCGATCGCACTTTATTCGCCACCTGAACGTCCCCTAGCGAAGTCACGTAATCGATCGTTTTGCTCGTTTCTTCGGCCAGTTGCTCTCGCTCCAGACCTTCCGCTTCCTGGATGACAAATTTCAGGGTCGTGATTTTCTTCCGTTCCTTCGCTGCAATTTCCCAATCAAAGTATAAGCCACAGCGTTCAGAAAGCTCTTTTTGGGTATACTTTAGAATCCTGGTCTCAAAGTCCGTAAAGCTTTTATAAGCGGTCAGATTCAAGCCAAGCAAGCCTTTAAGCCGATCAATTTCGATGACCCATTCATTTTTCTTGCGGTACATCATCAGCAGTTCATACATTCGAATGGCATGAACGCTTTTAAGACTCAGAATGGTCTGTAAATCAGTCGTAGTGTAACCGTTGGCAAGCTCCAGGAAAAGTTTATTGCATCGATTGTTCAACTCAACCGTAATCGTTGAATGGGCTCCCACTTTGGCTTCGTAGTTCGCGTAAGTGAATGGAACAATGTATCCGAAATAGTCTTTGCTCTTGGTAGACTCGTCGAAAAAGATTTTCCGCGATGTAATTTTATCCAGAGATTCTTTAATCCTAACCAGATTTGTTTCCTTGATATCGGTAGCCGGAAACGTAACAACCAGCTTGTCATCAACATTCACTCCAAAGCCTTGCCGATTTTTCAAATGCAGCAGGGTAATCAACAGAATATGCTTTTCTACAGTAGTGAATTCCTGTTTCGTTAAGTTAAGACTGTTACTGATATGAATTAAACTTTTCATAGACAGGCACGAACGGTTAAACAATCAGCTAAAATTAAAAACTATTACCACAATAAAAAACTACATGTTGCTTTTTACTGTGGTAATAGTGCCAACCTCATGCAATTTGTGGTAATACCTCATGCAATTTGTGGTAATACGATTTTATAATAAACTGACTGTCAATATTTTATCATAGTTATCCACACTCCAGCAATCAATCAATTAATATAATATCAATTTTATCAATTAATTGGCCCCGCTCTTTTTCGGCCTGCGTCGGCTCCGCCGCACGCTCATTTTTGAAAGGAAAGTGAAATCAAAAAAGGTAAAAAAATTAGCGGTGAACTATGTTTTTAGTTTTAAATGGTTCAACTCGTTTTGTATTGTAGTAGAATATTTAACGGTCTGTCTAACAATCAATTACATATTATACAAAAACCTTCTACAACAATCGCAAAGTTTTGACTCTATCAACTTCTAGATTTTTTGCCATTCGACCTAGTACCGATGAATGATGAACTTAGAAAATCTCATGCATTTTGTGGTTATTACAGGCCTACAAACTACTGATAATCAAGCAACTAAGTCAACCTCATGCAATTTGTGGTTTTTCCCACTATTTGTAGATTACTGATCTGATTATCAGCACTATATAACCTACTAATTCCAGCTATTTCCCAATGTTTTACTGAAGTTTTGTAAAATCTCATGCATTTTGTGGTTATTTGACTGAACCGCTGAAGCAACGATATACTGATTATCAGTCAGTTATCAAAACGTCATATGTCTTACCTAAGCAATAAGCTCATGCATTTTGTGGTTATTTTCATTGATATCTTCAACTCTTTTAGGCGTTTATGCTTCTGGGGGGCATTTTTTCAAACCTCATGCAATTTGTGGTAATAGTTTTGCTATTAATCACAAGGTGCGAAGCCGACGTTTCAGAAGAACTGTTTACTATTCCCATGAAAAAGGGCACGTGAATACATGCCCTTTTTCATGGTTGTCTTGTCTGACCTATTTCTCTGAAAGCTCTTTCAGGTCTTTCTCTAGCTGACTGTAAATTGCTTTCAAAAGGTATTTTCGAATGGACAATTTTTCAATTCGGGTACTCTTTGCTTTGACGATCTTCTGGATACTTTCTAACTCACTTTGATGAAACTGTAATGTAAAGCTTTTCAATGGGTCCGTTTCTTCCTTTTCTACGGCCTTGCTGATCCCGTGGTCGGGCTCTGCCTCTGCCGAGATACTTCCCCCCTTATGAATGAATTCAAGTGCCTTAGCGTTGAAGTCTGGGCTTTCCTTCGTAGGCATCTTGACCTGGATTTTTGCCTTTGCCATGCTTATACTTGTTTAGAGTTCTGAACCCGTTCCATTAACTTTTGCAGAAAATCCGTAAACTCCCGAATCGCAGTCGCATCTTTTGGCTTATATTCATTGATTCCCATACCGCGGATAGCCGCATGACTGTATACGACCCGATCGCCTAACTGAGCGTCTAAAAATTCAATATCCTCCGATGCTTTGAGGTACTCCATCCATGACTCTACGTACTGGCTCCGGGCCTCTACCCGATTAAGCACTGAAAAAGATTTTAGTTTCGGGTTGATTAATCGTACTTCCTTGACCAGCTTCTCAACCTTGGCAAGGGTCCACATTTCAAAACTACGTGGAACAAAAGGGACCAGATATACGTCTGAGACTGTCAGCGAAGCCCGCTGGGAGATCGTATCCCTGCCACCCGTATCAATGACCACATCAGAAAATACCTCTCCCAGATCGCGAATTGACGTATAAATTTTATCCCCATTAAGCTTTACCAACGTATAGCCTACGACGCCTTCAAAGGTATCATGCCTGAATTCCGTGAAATCCGCTGAGGTTTCCTGCTCATCCGCATCAACCAAAAGTACCTTTCTGCCCTGTTCGGCAAGAAAAATAGCCACGTTCGTAGCTACCGTAGTCTTTCCACTTCCTCCCTTTGTACCCCCTACTGTGATGATCATACGTTCTGTTATAGGTTGTTATATAGATTCCTAAAATAGTTCCTGATTCAGTTCTTAGTAAGGAACCATACAAACCTATTGAAATTTTTCTGACCTTCATAAAAGATTTTATAAAAAGAACTAAAACAGGAACCATAAATAGAACTTATTCCAGTTCTATTCACAAAGAGCCACTTCGAGTAATTTTTAAAATGAGCATGTACTTTATAGTTTAAACAGGTTCTTATTTAAGGACCTGTTTAAATTCTTATTTAAGAACTTTGTTTATATAAAAATCTGGTAATCAGTTCATTTTACAATAACGCTGGCGGGCAGCTGAGAGGCTGAATCTTGAAGCTTTCTACTTTCGATTTCTATTGCTTTGGTCTTCCACATAAACTGTTTCGTTTTTACTGCGAAGGCAAAGAGCAGGTTTCCTCCCGACGCCTTCCGGAAATCAGCCCATTTTCCGAAACTATGTTTTCCAAAATTTCTGATAGTTACCTTCAGGGATTCGTCGTAGTACTAGATTGTCTTTGAAATGCGTTCGGTCAGAGCCACTCCCTTGTACCGCACCGACGGCTCAATAGTTCAAACGAACCGTTCAGGGCTTCAACTTTAATAATCTTGCCACTTTCCCACTAAAATTCTGGACGGCGTTTTCAGTTTAAGAATATAGCAGTCGTTTCGTGACTTCGATAGAATTGCATGGCTAGTACCTGACCATTCAGAATGAACTTGCAGTGACGGCCCTTCGTGTGGTAATCCTGCTCGGCTCCCTTCTTTTGAAACCGACGCCGTAACATTCTGGCCATTGCTAAGTAGAAAGTGTTTTGTAAAGAATACGACCTTCAAAATTTTGGGCAAAGTAATGAAAGCCTAAACGCAGTAAGACAACTCATTTTTCATGTATACTGTCAAGGAATTTAGGAAACTGGATCATTCATAAGGCCATCAGCAAATGACCTTTCATCTGCCAGTCAATACTTCCAGTTCACTTTACAAGCACACGGGAATTCCTCGTCCTTTTTGAGTAAGTTCTCTACTTGCTTCTTTAGAACTTGATCAAGTTCTAAAATTAAACCATTTTAAGTTCCAGATTAAGAACTGACCAATAGTTGGTTTTAATGAGAAAACTTTTCCATCAGGAATCTAATTAAGAACTTTTTTAAGTTCTTAATTAGATTCCTGATGGAAAACTAAATCCCTGATGATTAAGTAAATACAAAAACAGTATAACTTATAGTAATCTTTTAGCTGGTAGAAAGTCCTAAACCGATGGCCCAAGGAAACTAATTATGTTCCAGAGCCCGCCTTTATCGTTCACATACCTATTCATTTTTGAACAATGAAGGCAGATAAAGCTATTTTGATAGTGAATAGGTAAGCCGTCAGGATAGGTACAGAGCTTGCTCACGACGCGGTGAGATCCTGCGTTGGTCTTACTTTAAAGATGGGTGAAACAACTTCCTAGAGCATATACAACTAGCGTTAATGTCTCCATGGAACGAATGTATGCTTCTGTCGGAGGGTAAATAGTAGTACATCGCTAGAGTTGCTAGTGATTTGGACAGAAAGCAGGCTTCATATTACTGCCGTGGCCTTGTAGTAACTGACCTAATCTGAATCAGTTTTGCGGTACGTTTTCATGATTACACCATACTAACTCTGCCGAAAATACTGGACCCACACGCTATAGTAATTGCCAAAATTTAGGGTCAATACTTTTAACCGGCAGTTTGGCTTTTCTCAAGTGAAAGGGTCACAGTATCTATCTTTTGCAACACTTCACATCAATTTTTTGATAAAAAGAGGTACTACTAAAATCAAATTCAGACCCTGAACAAGCACTTATTTAAGGTCCAAAAAAGGTTCTTATTTATGGTCTGCCTTAATCTGACTGTAAGCGTTCACCAGATTTAGGACTCATTTTAAGTTTAGGTTCTTAAAATAGTTCCTGATTAAGAATAGTTTAAGAACTACTGAGAGACATTGAAAATAGATAGTTTAGAACTGTTGATAGAACTAAATTAGATTCTGAAATAGGAACCTTTTTAAGTTCCTAACTATTTGTAAATCATTAGTAGTGAGCCGTTTGAAGATGAATTAATAAATTATGCTTTGCTGTTGTATAGTGTCTGTGGAATAGCTGCGATTTTCTTCTGGAATTCCAATGTTCAACCGTTAAGGTACGAAAAAAGCGTAGAAAATTTTCGACCCAAAGGAGTCGGGTAGGGAAAGCAGTAGGTACATTTTAGCTCTATGCCTGCATACCGCCTGAACGGTTCTTCGTGAGATCTCTGTTTGGGTAATCAAAACATAGAGCAGTAAAAAGACGTATAAGCCACGTCCGTTGTTCATATTTAGAAAGTACAATGAAGTCCCGCTGGGCAGTCTTCCCCTATCGTTTACTGATTGCTCATCCAGCAACACGTACAAAGCCATAAGTGCTTTCAGGAAGTGACGGCTCTCTCAGATCGGCGGTACTCTAATTTTCGAGGAAGATTTTAACGCTTAACTCTTTCTTCATCCTAACGAGCAGAGCGTCGATTTCAGGGCGTAGTTCCGCCAAAATCGCGGAAATGATAAATGAAGCTTACCAGAAAGTACCGGGATAAGACCCGATTCTGTCGTTCTTCGGTATACAGCTCCGTAACGTTTCGGCTGACGTTTGTATTCTGCCTGAGCAAGTCAAAAACGAATAACTGAATTTCTGCCTGCTGCTTTTTCAGAAACTTCTGACTTAGCACAACGTTCCAAAGCGTATATCGCTGAGCCGGGCCAGCCGTATTCCCACCGTAACTCTGATAGGTTGCATCGGTACTAAGTCGCAGGTGAAAATCCCACTCATAATAGAAAGTACCCGAGATGGATGTATTCACGAAGGCCGTATTTCGCTGACTTTGGAGGGAATACCGGGCTGACTGATACGTAAGCGTCTTTCGGAGATTGTAGCCGAGTTGCTTCTCGTACGATGAGCTGAGTTGAAATTCCGGACTAATCAGTACGTTATTCAACTGATTGATCTGATCGTTAACCAGTGTCAGGCTGCGATTGTAAGTAATCGATGAGCCTGTACTCAGGTGTAGTTTGAGTCCCTGCAGTTGCCGACCATAGTTTGCATTGCCTGACACCAAATAATGACCATTTGTGTTGACGGGTAAGGTCGTCTGCACGCCCCGTTCATCAAAACGAACGGATTCTACAATCTTATTCGTCACCTGACTGGCGTTGACGTTCACAAAGAAATTTTCGAAGGTGCTGGGATTAAAGGAGTTGTAATTGAAGTTAAGTGAATGAGTAAACTCCTGCCGCAGATTAGGATTACCCTTCTGGATTAATAAAGGATTGGTATTGTTCGCAACGGGCTGTAGCTGATCCACACTCGGAGCCTGGGTCTGACCCTGATAATTGACCCGGAAATAACGGTCGTTTTTCAGACTTATGCTCATCATGGCTACTGGTAACAGGCTAATGAAATCCCTGGTAATCGTCCGGTTCTGGGAAACACTCTTCAATCGGGCCTGCTGTACGTCCATCCCAAGATTAAACAAATTTTTCCCCTGATTTCGCTGGAAGAGTAAACCTGCTGCCTGGCTGGGATAGCTGGACCGAAAGCGGTTGGAAAGCGAATCATTCCGACGGTCATACTGCTGAGTCGTTTCGTTGAAATCGCGTACTTCCCGGTTGGAATAACCCGGGTTGCTCTGGAACTGATAGTGAAATTCAAGTCGGTTCTTTTCCGAAAGCGGCTCACTGAAGGCTGCATTGAGCTGATGACGGCTGGAACGGGTCAATTGCTCGTTCTGCTGGTTTACTACTAAATTTTGTCGTTTCCCAAAGTATTCGTTGCTCGATCGCGTAAGCCCGCTGTTCTGCTGCCGATTCAGAAAAAGGGTATAGTTTAGCAGCAGATTTCTCCCTTTTTTTAGAAAATTCCGGTTAAAGCTGACATTTGTCGAACCGCTGATTCCGGTACCACCGCTCGTATTTTCAGTGCGACTTTCGTTGATTGGATTTATGAGATCAGTACCCGTCGGAAAGGTTTGGGAGTAGCGGTCAGAACGGTTCTCGGATTGCTGGAGTAGTAAGGACGAGTAAACGCGTAAGCTTGTCAGAGAGTCTATCTCATGATTAAAATGCATGTTCAGCGTATGACTCCAGTTTTCGGCGTCAGACAGGCTCGATTCACGCAAAAGATAAGACGTATCGGGTAGAGCGTAGGTTCGCAGGCTTTGTTGCTCGTTGCGGGACTTAATCCGGTTGCCCCGGTAGCTCAGACCCAAATCCGTATGCTTTCCCCAGCGATTCTGATAGTTCAGACCGCCCAGTAGCGTTCGATTAATGGAACTGCTACTGCCCGGTCCGTTATTGGTATTATTGATTTGAGCGATGACGGAAAACTGGTTGGCTTCCTGAAAACGGTTCAGGTTCAGACGAGCCGAATAGCGGGGCGTACGGCTCGTCTGATCCGGCCCTCCACTCAGCTCCTGATCGCCAAAGAGCCCTTTTCTACGATCTTTTTTGGTAACAATGTTGATGGTTTTATTACGCGTGCCATCATCCATTCCGGAAAGTTGAGTCTTATCCGATTTCTGATCGATCAGCTGAATTTTCTCCACCATATCAACCGGCAGATTCTTCGTAGCCATTTTAGGATCACCGTCAAAGAACGGTTTTCCATCCACTAAAATGCGAGGTACGTCCTGACCCTGTGCTTTGATGTTGCCCTCCTTATCGACCGTAATGCCGGGCAGTTTGCTGAGCAGTTTTTCGACGACGGCACTGGGTTCTGTCTGAAAAGCTTGCGGATTGTATTCGATGGTATCTTTTTTGACCGTCACCGGTGGAAGCTGACGACGAATGACCACCTCCGCCAAATCCCTGGCATTGGCCCGTAAGCGTATGGGATCGAGTTGAAGGGTTGAGTGGTTTACCTGAAGCGGGGAACGATGCATCTGGTAACCGATGTACGTAACGATGAGCCAGTAGGAGCCTTTCGGAACGGCTGGAAAAGCAAACTGGCCCGCCTCATTACTGCGGGTTCCTTGAACCAGTACTGAATCAGGAAAAGTAAACAAAGCGATACCGGCCTCAGAAAGAGCCGCATGACTGGCAGAGTCCTGAATCTGACCCTTCAGATGCACCTGCCCACTCGCCCATTGCCAGGTCCCACAAATCAATCCCAGAACGAAAAGCAGTCGCATTGTTTATCGAATAGACTTACCACAGTCACCAACCTTAGACAAAGATGGTAAATGCTTTTGATGAAATACCTGAATTTCAATCCAGTTGTTTACCTGAATTTCTGAGTTCTTTACCTAACAAATAGCAGGCTTCTTACCGGACGAAAAACGTACGGCTTGCGTTTAGCAGAAAAAGCTGCTGTGTAACCTCCAGCCGGAAGAGATCGCCAAAGAACTGAAAGACAAACGCAGCATAGAAGTTCAGTATTTCAGCTTCGTAGCCCTTCTTTTCAGGAATTTCAAATAAAAACAATGCGTATCTGTTTTTTCAGCTAGTGATAATCAGAAGCATTCGAATAGCCAGCCATTAGCTACTTCGGATGATTCAGAGTAGCTCAGCCGGAGGGATGGTGTTAGGGCAACAGCCACTGCTTTTTACTTACCCGCTTTGTTGAATTGCCTGTGAAAAAGTTTCGAAAGGTTATCAAACCAGAATGATTGTACACTCAAACCACTTATTTTTTCATTGCTGAAGATTGATGAGCAGAGGCATATTCACTCGGGGTTTGACCAAAATACTTTTTGAACTCTTTACTAAAGTACTTGCGATCATCGAAACCTACGGCGTAGGCGACCTCATAAATGGTGAGGGGCTGACTGGTCAGAAGCTGAGCTGCTTTCTTGAGCCGAATCGTTTTGATGAAATCATTAACCGATAAGTCAGTCAGGGCTTTTAATTTTCTATAAAGGACAGGTGTACTCATGCTACTGCTGAGGCCAGCATATTTACGCCAAAATCGGGATGATCCAGATGGTCTTCAATAATGTCAATCAGCTTATGAAGAAAAACTTCATCCTGCGTATTGATAGGAATTTGCTGCGGCTCCAGCGTCATCATACGGCTATATTTTTGCCGCAGGAGTTCCCGGGAGGCGAGCAGATTACGGATCTTAAGCTGAAGAATTTCAACGCTAAAGGGCTTGGTCACATAATCGTCTACGCCCAGAGCCAGGCCACTGACTTGATGAACCTGACTGGCCCTTGCCGTCAGGAGCATGAGTGGAATATGGCTGGTGCGATCGTCCTGCTTTAGCTTCTCGGCGAGCTCCAGCCCGTCCATTTCTGGCATAGTTACGTCACTCACAACCACATCGGGAATCTGAGTACTGGCTAATTGCCATCCTTCCCATCCGTTTCTGGCCGTTAGGATCCGATAGGAGGGGAGTAGGGTTTCCTGGATAAACGCCAGTACTTCCGCGTTATCTTCGATCAGGAGTAAAACGGGTTTACTCAAATCATCCGGCAAAGCCGCAGGTGTGATGAAAGGAGTAGGGAAAGGTACTGTACGCGTCTGCCAGGAGTCTGCTTCTACTAGTGGTTTTGATGCGGAATGATCCGCATGTTTGGGTAGAGCAATGGTGAACGTAGTTAAGCCCGTTCGGGAAGCATTGGGTAGGACACTTTCAACGGTTAAGGTTCCCTGATGAAGTTCAACGATGCTTTTGGACAACGCCAAGCCAATGCCATACCCGGTGGTCTGGTGGGTGAGTTCCTGGACCTGAAAGTAATTAGTAAAGAGTTTCTTCATGTTTTCAGGAGCAATGCCCTGACCGGTATTGGAAATCTGAATGAGTAGCTGACTGGATTGCTCGAAGATACAAACGTCGATGCATCCCTGTTCGGGCGTAAACTTAAAAGCATTAGTCAGCAAATTGAATAGCACTTTTTCCATCTGCTGCGGGTCAGCGTACAGTTTTAAAGCGGGTACCTGAGACTTAAAAGAGGTTTGGATCCGAAGGGCCTGGGCCGCATCCTCGAACGAGTCAAAAATCTCACCCACAAAAGCCACGATATTCAAGTGGGTAACCTTCAGCTCCAGCTTTTTTGACTCGATTCTACGAAAATCCATCAGCTCACTGACTAATCTAAGCAAACGGTTCGAGTGATTTTTTACGTGCTGAAGTTGCCGGGAAGCAGAAGGATCTTCTCGCAAAGCATCGATGAGGGTATCAATGGGTCCGAGGATTAACGTCAAATGCGTACGAATCTCGTGGGAGATGTTGGTAAAAAAATTCAGTTTTAACTGGTGAAGTTCCTGGTTTCGCCGGAGCGAAGCCCGCAGCCAGAAAAAACGGATGAGTATGAAAAGTAATCCGCTGAAACTGCAGGCGTACAGTAAATAAGCCCAGCCGGTAGCCCACCACGGAGGAAGGATTCGAATGCGAAGCGAAAGTGGCTCCGGGGTCCAGATGCCATCGTTGTTGGCCGCCTTGACCCGTAAGGTATACTCCCCCGGGGCGAGGTTAGTGTAAGTGACCGAAGGAATCCTGACGTAATTCCAGTTTTTTTCGAATCCCTGCAACTGATACGCATATTGATTTTTGCCCGGTTTGATGTAATTGAGCAGGGCGAAATCCAGTGAAAAAACATTTTGATCGTGCGTAAACGTAAGGCTTTGGGTGGAGCTAATGTCTTGGGTCAAAAGTCCCTGGGCATCTCCAACCTGAACGGGCTGGTTAAATAATTTAAGGGAAGTGAATGTCAGCGGTGGTAAAAACTGATTCAGAACGATGCGGCTGGGGTCAAAACTTACCAGGCCACTATTGGTGCCAAAATACAGTAAACCCTCCGGGCTTTGGTAGTAAGCCCGGGGACTGAATTCATTGCTGGGCAATCCGTCACTGGTCGTGTAGGTCTTAAACGTTTGTTGCGATGGGTTGAAGCGGCACAGGCCGTTTTCCGTACTTAACCATAGGTAGTGCTGGCGATCTTCAAGGATACCCAGTACATTATCATTGGGCAGTCCGTCTTTTTCGGTAAAGGTTGTGACGGATTTTTCATCCGGATTCAACCGACAAAGGCCCCCATAGTACGTACCTATCCAAATCTGACCCTGAGCATCTTCCGATACGCAATTGATGTCCTGCGATTTTAAATTCAGGGTATTTTCTGAAGTAAACCAGGTCATTTTTTTTCCCGTGGAGTCGAGCCGGTTGAGGCCCGCACCAGTAGCAATCCACAGGTTTTTTTTAGAATCCAGAAAGAAGCTACGGATGCCCTCTCCACTGATCTTGAGCGGAGTAGAATGCGTATGGATCGTTCGAAAGAGATCGATGTGGGGATCGAATACGCTAATACCGTTGCGATCGGTTCCCACCCAGATGTTGCCTTTGGCATCTTCGGCTACGGCAATGACGTTATCAGAGGCCAGAGAATGGGGATTACTGGGATCGTGCCTGAAATGCTCGAATCGTTGACTTTGCGGATGATACGCGTTAAGACCGCCCAAATGCGTACACACCCACAGAACGCCTCTTTTATCCCAATGCATGCTTTTGATTAAATTAGAGCTGATGCTGTGCGGATCGGAAGGCTGGTGTTTATAGGCCTGAAAGGATTCTTTCGTCGCATCGAAGGTGTTAAGTCCTCCGCCTTCGGTGCCAATCCAGAGCTTACCCCGGTCGTCGGCCGTAATGTAGCTAATGACATCGTTACTCAGACTACGGGTGGAGGGGTGATTCTGATAGATGGTAAAGGGTGTCAGGGACGAATAAATAATATCAACACCGCGGTAATACGTGCCGACCCAAATCGACCCGTTCGTGTCTTCAAAAAGCGAATAGATGGAATTCTGACTCAGGCTTTTGCGATTTTCCGGATCATGTCGGTACGTTTGGAGCTGCTGTACGTCTGGATCATACCTGTATAAGCCCTCCAGCGAAGCAATCCAGAGTTTCCCCCTTTTATCCGGCATGATCTTACGAATATTCGGATCAATCTTTGCGGGCAGCAAGGCGGAGAAGTGTCGCTGTCGGTACAGATTTACGCCACCATACTTGGTGCCAATCCACAGGTTCTTATCCTTATCCTTGGCCAGACTCGTAATGAAGTCGTCGGTTAAGCCGTCTTTTTTGGTAAACCAGTGGAAAGTCCCGTTTTGTGGGTGAATTCGAATCAGACCTTTAGACGTGCCCATCCAGACGTAGCCTTCCGGGTCTTCAACCAGGCTTCGTACTTCCAGGGAAGGCAGGGAAGCAACCGCCTTCAGCAAAGCCCGAGAACTGGGTTTGCGGGGGGTGGTTAAAACACGGACGCCCGCCGAAGTACCGACCCAAATGCTTCCTTTTGAATCTTCAAAGAGACAATGAATAGCCAGGGTCGCAAGGCCCTGCTGTTTTTCAAGGGGGCTATTCAGGCGATGAAAGACATTGTTCCGGGAATCATAGTAGTTAAGCCCCTGCGTGGTGCCTACCCATAGCTTACCCCGGGAATCGGACAACAGGGAAAGAATGTAATTATCGGAAAGGGTAGTGGAGTCGGAAGGATCGTTTTTAAATACGCTAAAATTCCGGGTGTCGTAGCGATTGAGTCCGTACCGGGTGCCCATCCAGATAAAGCCACGGCTATCTTGAGCAATGGCTAGAACCGAGTTCTGGGACAGTCCGTTCTCCGAACCCATATGATTAAAAGCAATGTTCTGGCCCTGGCAGAAGCTCTCCCCTAACAGGCCAAGTAGGCCCAGAATGATTCAAAATAAAGAGGGGTTCATGCGTACCTATCGAATATACCAGAGTCAGGCAAATTTTAGAAGGGGCATTCGGCGGAGGGGCATAGATTATTTTATGTGAGCCGTTATTCGCTAAGTCTTATTCCTAAGCCAAAAAGCCTCTTTTGCTGTTGATTTAAGATTTTCTACCCATTCTTTAAGGATTTTCTCCGCCCTTGCTCATGTCCTTGTCTGAGCTTTGTCTGCTCAAATCATCAAGCCTTTTCTATTACCTAACACTACTTCAATGATTCATTTAAGGAAACATAAAGCAGAGCCATGGTCGCTCCAGAATATTCCTTTTTCCCGGGCCTGGCTTCAATGGATGCTTACCTGGATATTACATGTTACTCCCCTTTGACGTCGGTATTTCTTAATACGAGTCAACAACCTAACCGGAGCTTATGGTTTTGCAGCTGCATGGAAGTCTCAATGAGCTTTTTTAACTGCCCCGCGTTTAATCCTGGCTCTGCTGCTGTCGCTTGCCCATTTTACCTGAGTAGATGAATTTGCCATCTTCCTATTGTAGACGGCAGCTACAGGGATTGGTCTGTGCAATCGACTGCACGTAAGTAGTGAACTGAGCCCAGTTGCCCCGGGCCTTCGCAGGTACCCGTAACCATTGCTGAATGCTGGCTAACCCATCCGGATTCGCCTACAGGTGCTGGTAGCCGGCTCAATAGCGGGCGAAGCAGGCGTGCGTCGGGGGGGTAAGGCCCGTGCCTGACGGCTTTCCCGCAGGACGTTGTGGCGATTAACCAACTCGTTGTACTTCTCAATGCGGGCCTGCCACTTTTGGCCATCTAACCACTCCTGCTCCAAGGTCAGCTCGAGTTGACTCAGCCGGACCGCTTGTGCCTCGTACGGCTGCCGTAGGCTCATTAGCGTATTAACCAGATCGGTTCGTAAGGCGATTGTTCCCGGCATGGAATCAAAAAGTAGGCTCATAAGCGTATTGACCAGATCGGATACGTTGTTGGCTTTATGCTTCGGGTGCACGTACCACTAGTGAGTTCGCTGGAGTTGCTGTGTCAGTTGCTCGATTGGAGTACGATCCGCCGAGTCGGGCTGAACGACCGTTTCAGACCGCTGATTCAGCAGGGCCTGTTGTATGGCCGTTTGCTTTCCGCAGGCTTGGCCGCATTCATCCCGTAACTGTTTCAGCTCGGTCCGCTTCGCCGGGTCAGGCCGTATAATTTTCACGACCACCAGCTTCTGCTCCAGTCCGTGTTTGAGCCGATTGGTTTCAGTCTCGTACTCAGCCGAGTTGGCCTTCTAGCACGTGACCAGCTGGTGATCTTTGTGGCCCGCTGCTGACCCTTTGATCGGCCGGACAGCTTCTGCCGAAAGCTGATCCCAAAAACACCCTTAGTATTGGTCGCAAACTGGGTAATAATCCCGTGCCCGGTCAGCACCTGAGTTAGCCTGGGTAGCTGTGCTGAGTGTACGGATTGTGATTTGCACAAGAATGAGTTCGGTCAGTTGCAACTTTTTATAAACGACTGCACATGATTTGCAAGCTTTTCATTAAATATAACTAATAATGATGATTTTGGCGTGCATATAACTTATATTAATGAACAATTATACTATAACATTTTACAGACGAGCCTTTAAGCTTTGTAATTATTCCTATTTTTGAAAATTTGCTCCGTGAAACAGTTAATTATTAAAATAATTTAAAATATGGGTTAGCCATTTGTTGCGTACTTCCGAGTCTCTACCCAAAAGTAGGGGGAAGTCGAGTCTCGGACTTGAAGCCCAGAAGCAAGCCGTTGAAAAATTTGTTGAATTGAAAGGAGAGGTGTTTAACTAGCCTCACCGATATTGAATCCGGTAAGAAGAATGAGCGGCCCCAGCTTCAAGCGACCATCGTTTATTATAGTAGTAACTCTAGCAGACCTGAGAAAGTAGGCTAAACGCGAGGGGATGCCGAATTGTCAACTTAATGCTTAGACTAATCAAATTAACCGTTAGATCAGAGCTTTAAATAGCTGAGATTACTTTTTATTTAGAATACAAGTATTTTATTATACACTTGAGAGAATATTTTATAATGAAACTAGTAGTTACACAACTGTTCATAGGTTTGAGGATTGATTGCTCATCATTCTCACATGATTTTTATAAGGTATATATATGTTAAAAAATAAACTATATTTAGTTATAAATAATGATGAAACTCTACAATAGAATATGGTGGCAACTCTATTACATAGTTTCATCATTATTTATAGGTACTAATAATTACTCTTAAAAGCTAACAACGAAGTATTTTTAAAATATTAGTTAGCTCTTAGATATTAGTTTCAAATTTTTAAATCAGTAGTAATAAACCCAGGTCACCTGTTTCTCTTCTTACAAAAAACGTAAGTGCAATATTCCTGTCCGTTACGCACTCTTACCTTAGTAAGGTTATCGTGGACTGTCTTTAATTGTTCATCTACGGATGATGTAAAAGGGAATAGAAGGGCATCACTTTGCCAGTAACCTAGGCCTTGATCAAACCGAAGTGTTAAACGATTTCCATTTTTAAAATAGAGCTCGAGATTACGAGCATGACTCATCTCTTTTGTGTTAGTGCAGTTCGTGACTATGCAATCTATGGATGTTTCTTCCAATATTGCTTGAGTAAAATCTTTCCGCGAATTCCTTTCATGGGGATACCAATTTGAATAAATTTTACGAGTGCTTAAAATTTGCTTTTCGGAAGAGTCAAGCACTTTTACTTCCATCCATGCGTCTTCATCTACCGAAAAAGGAAGAGCTTTTAAAATTTGAGCTAGTAATGTAACGGTTAAAGGAGAAACCAAATAACGATCGGTATAGTAAATAGAAGATATGGTGTTTTTACCAAAATCTGCTATATGTCCTGCAGCTTGTTTTTCAATTAATTTCCAAAACTTCTGACCAAACTCTGCTAAGCTGCCGTTGAGTTGAGTATCGATAACTATTTCTACTACATCTGGATTGCTAATAGGCAATAGGGTATGTTTATCTACTAGAGAACCAATAAGTAATGAAGAAAATTCGGAACTTCTTACTAACAGATGTCCATCAGTTTTTCCCCAGTTTTCATTTAATGCAAGGGCCTCTGAAGAAGTAGTAGCAAAAGCTAATAAGCAGTTTTGATTTCTTCCTATCAGAGCGGCAAGGTGGCCTACTTCTAGAGCCATTGGTGTGTCTAGCACATGCAAAGAAATCCGGCTATCGATTGATAGGAGGCTGTATAAATCCCTTTTCTGATCCTCATCGAGAGACTGTAGCTGATCCGTATGTAGCCAAAGTTCAAGGCCTGCAAATTTCTTCAGATAGTCGCTTAGCCATTTGCGTAAAGAGGACTCTGTACTATTCCATTGCGTACAGTCCCCACCTAAAAGTAGTTGCAAAACCTCCTCGTCTGATTCGGTCCTTCGATAACCTAAAGCCTGCTGAAGATTGTAAACGCAGTACTTGGAAGCAGAACCCAGGAGTTGATCCTGAGCTTTTAGGCCTAAGTTTTTAATGAAAACATCAGTTAACAGTTGTAAAGCTTTGTGGCGATCAAGCTTTGTGGCCACTTTTTGTGCGTCATGTTGTAAGAGGCAACTCTCACAGGCATTTTGACAATCAGCCGTACATTCTAACAACCGCTTGGCATTAGCAAACATTTCTGACAGAAAATGAGGAGCCTGAGAGGCAAATCCCGAGCCACCCCCATTAGTATCATACAGACAAATGCTATACATGGGCCGATCGTCCAGTTGCTGATTGCGAACCGGGCGGATTAGTACACCCATTTCTTCAGCATTAACACCCAGGGCTTGGGTCAATCCGTGCCGGAGGGCGATACCTAAAGACCAGGATAAATCTAGATTCTCAGGTACATCGGTTAACAAAAATTCCTGATTGGTGTCTTTGATAAAAAGCTCGAATACATCGGTGTGATGAACATGCCCTAAATGTATCTGACGTTGTATACTATATGTGTCGGGGGTACAGTACATTTCTCCTTCATGACGCCCGGCTTGTTTACCTCTTAGTTTTTTGTGGTGACTAAAGTTAGCAGGCATACTTCCATCTTCATTCATGGACTCGGCATATCCACAGGCTAAACAAACGGCAAAACCCTTACCCCACTGCCCGGAGTTATGATAGAAAATCTGACCACGTTCGTCGTTTTTATAAAATCCCAGGGAAGGATTAGGCAGTGGAACAATTGACGTAGTTGTGTTAATCCATGGAGTCTGAGTCGGTAAATATTTCTGCTGCGAAACATTGTTAGTCACCTTCTCGTAAAAGCCCGTAGCAAAGCCGGTGGGTTCAATATAGGTTAATACGTTCTTATCTTCTCTTTGACCAGTTAAAGATTGGCCGCATTCGGTACAAGCATCGGAGAAGCTAGGCCCGGCTACCCCTGACGCCCCGCAATGTGAGCACCGCCAGGCTGTCTTTAGTTGTTGGACTTCTTTCACGCTGTCATCAGGGCTATGCCAGTTTAGCGTAATTCCTTTTGAAGTAAATACCCGGCCATCTAATACAATCTCAGCACCCGGAGCGTACTCACTTAAGGCCAGAGCAATTCCTCGGGTGGGCTTGTCTTTAATCCGCCCGCCATTGTCTTCCCGCTGTGTAGAGACATTTTGTAGCGAAGTAGCTCGCTGAAAGTTAGCGATGGTATACGGATTGAAAGTTGCAATATTAGTAGGAAAACCGTACCCTGGTAGGAAACCTCCTGTAATGAGTTCCGTTAATAGGTATTCTTCTTTATGACGCTTTAAGTCAAACGAAATACGTTTTCCATAGGGCGTTTTTGCGTCACTATCACTTGAAGCTACCAGTTCCGTTTCTAGGTAATGTAGTTCATTTAACCATTTCTCTTCAATGTCTTCCAGACAGTGAGCTGCTTTTCTGCAAAGTGTTTCTAGGGACTCGGGGTCCAGAACGGTAATTCGTCGAATGGCATCCAGTGCTTGTTTCGTGGTGGCATCTACTGCTGTATCGGCTAGGCCCTTAAGCCAGTTTTTCATGCGTTGTCCGATCGAAAGCGTACCGTCACTGGGATTAAAGAACCAATGAGTAGTCAGTTTAACGGCATTGCCAGTGAGTTGGAGCTGGTCATTGATAAAGTGGCCGAACAACCAGGCGTTGAGGTGCCTTTGTACAATTCGATCACTTTCTAACGTAATCTTAGGTTGTTTCATTTTAGCCGTAAAGGGCCAAAGCGGATTACGAAATACTTGCTGATCCAGCGGATTGTTTTTGCATAAGGTGAGCGATAGCGAGCGAGATTCCTTCCGCCGTCCCGCTCGTCCAGCCCGTTGTAGGTAGTTCGAAGGATGGGGTGGAACGTTATTATTGTAGACAATGGTAAGTCCACCGATGTCTACGCCCATTTCCATGGTTGTAGAGCAGCTAAGTACATTAATTTCGCCCGCTTTGAATAAGCGTTCGTACCGTTGCAGTTTATGGGATGCTTGCTGAGCCGAGTGTTCGGCAGTTCGGTAAAAATAACCGCCGTCCGCAATTCGATCACTTTGTTCGGTCCATACGCCAATGCACCTTAGGCTCTCTACGGTGGGGTCAGTACGCAGCCAGTCTCTTATTTCCTGAGTGATTGCTGGGTAAACCTGAGCTTGAGCCTCTGGTACAGTTGGCATTTGAATGGGGGTACATTGGTACTGTCCCGCTTTTGCTCCAGTAGGTAAGTAGGGTGTAACGCCGTTTAAGGTAGTATCCAACACGCGGAGGGTTACCGGACACTGCCAAGCCTGAGTGACGGTTTTAAATTCAAATTTTTCTAAGGGTAACTGAAACTTGCCGGCAGAATCGCTTTCCAGAATTTGCGATTTAAAAGTCAAATCATGCCAGGCCCTTTCCATGAAGTATTCCAGCGTCTCGATCTGAAGATGCGTAAGGTTTTCCAGATCAAACTTAAGGATATACGCTAATAATCGAATGGTACGGTGTTGACGAATACCTTGTTTTCTGGAGTATGAAGCCCATCTTTGGTTATTCCGATCTGTACTTTCCTGGCTCGAAGGAGCTAATAAATACCGTGAAATAAGTCGGGTGCCTATCCAATTTAACCACGCTTGCTCCAGTCGAACGTAACCGCCATCCCGAACGTAAAAGTCCAGACAGATTTTTAGAAAATCTTTCCAGTCTGAAAAGGTAAGGCCATGGTTTTCCCAATGATCAGGAGCTGCAACAATTTGATCTAGCCCTTTATAGCTTACGGCACATAATCCTAAGGTTTCCAAAGAGTTAGCTCGCTTAGGTCGGCGACCAAACTCGCGTACCAAAAGCAATTGAGCCATTATCTGGTTCGTATGAAAAACGTCGGGTTCCAGTTCACGGTAGTACTCGTACATCCGACCTATGTCTTGTTCGCGAGTAAGCCACTGAAGCATTTCATGCCAGCTAACGGTCTTCTCTTCCAGGCGAACCAAATCCACTCGAAGCTTCTGTAAGGTATCTTTTAAGGCGGGTACTGTCTGAGCTAGTGGTTCAAGATTTTGAAGTTGCGTCCGAATCGAATCTATCTCCGCTTGATTACGATTTCTCTGCAATTTTTGATAGACCAAAGCTCTACCTTTAAGCCGTTCAGCGTCCTGCTGCATTTTCACAGCAATACGAGCCGTTCCCTGTCGACTATCCGTGAACGTAATAAGTGTTCGTCCACGCATGGGTCTTTCTAAGGGCTTGTCTCCATCGGGTAGATATTCGAGTAAAGTAGGGACTAGGGAGCTGGTGTAGAAGGGCATTCCCAGACGGGCCGGGCGGAAAGGTTCCTGTTGTCCCTGCCCTTTAAAATCACAACTTGTACAAAACTCGGCTTGCTGGGTCCAGTAGATATGGAGGGGCTGCTCGGCCTTTGACGAATCAAGAATTCCTTTGGAGTTTAAGGTGGATTTGCTGAAATGATCGTGTGAACGCTGGCTTATGATTACTGATGCGGAATTTAAGGGTTTCTCCAGTCGATCATTCCCATCATCGGGCAAGTCCAAATCGAATTGAAAATCATCGACATCCTCCAGGCCGGTTTGAATCAGTTTATTTTGGCCTTTTGAGGTGGTTTCCAGGCGAGCCCGTAAATGTCCAGCATTGCATTCATTGCAAAAGATCAATTCGTATACCGGAGCTCCGCAGTCACAGGTAAGTCGTTGTTGCGTATATACATACCCGAACCCCCAGCTCGGATCCATCAGCGAGGTACCATGTTTTTTAGTACAATTTTTATCCGTACAAGCCCAAAGTCCGTGTAAAACTTTGTGAAAGAAATGGCCTCGTAGCGGTAGAAAATGCACCCGGCCCTGACTACTATCCGTTTGGACCTGGTTTGATGAGGCTAGGTCAAGCCAGCCCAACGCCTCTCGTTGGCGGGTTTCAGAATCGGTATTAGAGGCACCGAGATGATTCGCTATGTCGGAGAGTTTACGAGGCTTGGGTTTGCCTTGATCCAGAAGAAAATTACGCAAGCGACGAGCCGTTTGATTGTTTGCTACGGCATTTCCCAGGTCTTCATCGGGTAGGGCTTGTAAGGCTGGCAGACTGTCTTGGTTGAGCGGCGTTACCTCCAGGGGCGGCACCATTCGGCTACCATCGATGACTTCAATGGAATCTTTTGCAATGCCCCCCAGATCCGCCAAGTATTGCTTAAGCCGATCTGTCGCTTCTTCATCAGATCCAATCGTAGCGGACGTGGCAATAAATCGTACATCTTTGGCCGCCACACCAAATCCAATTAAAACCCGCCGGATGAGCAAGGCCAGCTCGGCCGCCTGAGAACCAATATAGGTGTGAGCTTCGTCAAGTACAATGTATTTGAGTTTGCCCTGTGATTTTTCTAAAATGGGACGATCCTGACGACGAATGAGCATGTATTCCAACATCGTAGGATTCGTAATGAGCATAGGCGGGGGCGATTGCCAGAGCGTCTGCCGGTCGTAGACTTCGCTACGGGGCCGCTCCTTGAGAACAGTAGCCGATAATCTTTCCGGTGTAGTTCCATTGTACAGGCAAAAACGCAGTTTACTCTCATACGCATACGTCCAAGCTAGCAACCGTTCCCGCTGGCTATTAATCAGGGCATTTAAGGGATAAATAAAAAGGGCTTGAACGCCTTCCAAAGAGCCCCCTCCGGATTCAATTTGTCCGACCAAATCATTGAGTATCGGAACCATAAAACACTCTGTTTTACCCGAACCGGTACCACTAGTTACTACAATCGATGTGGGCTTTTCTTGAGCCAGAGTGTTCCAGGCCCTTACCTGGTGTGTATAGGGCTTATAATAGGATTTTAAAGCCTGGCCCGATAGGTCAAGCTTGTACGTATCAAAGGGCACGTTAGTGTGCTCCTGATCCAAGGCCTGAACTAGCGATGCTCGAAGTTTTTGCTCATCGGCCAATTGCTGAAAAGTAAACTCGCTGGGCGTCCATGGAAAAACGGGCTCAAATACAGGATCCCCCAGCATTCGGTTACCTGAACTCAGCTCGTAAGCCAATTGCTTCTGAATGTGCTGACGAAGGGGTTTAGACTTAATTCCTAAGGTACCGAGCGTTGCTTCTACCGAACGACTTTGAATGTCGTTAAAAAGAGCTTGAAAGTAAGGTTTCATCACTAAGGGGTACGGGTTAACCAGCAGTAGGCCTGGGTTAAATTATAGAGATATTCAAAGAAGGACTCGTCAAAGCCAATCAGGCAAGAACAGGGGTAGGGCTCCAGTTCGGCTAAACTCAGAGCATCCGGATGCACCGATTGAAAGGCCAGTACTACCGGTAAGTATACCAGTGGACGTAAGTAATGCTGAGGTACGGGAGGCAATAAGGCTCTTAGTGGGGCAGGTAAAAGTTTGAATCGTTCTTCGAGTTCCGCTTGTAAATGCGTGGGTACCCGGTTTTGGTGCTTTTGGAGCAGACCCACAATACCTTGGCTACCGAAGATTACATTCTGAATCATGCTAGACAGAATGAGGCTGTGCTGACACACAGTAAACTCCGGGCTCATGGCTTCT
Organism: Siphonobacter sp. BAB-5385; assembly: GCF_002261125.1. Lineage (NCBI taxonomy): Bacteria > Pseudomonadati > Bacteroidota > Cytophagia > Cytophagales > Cytophagaceae > Siphonobacter > Siphonobacter sp. BAB-5385. Next base: position 21,509 of record NZ_NMPS01000173.1, read on the forward strand.
TCCAATACTTGGTAACGAATAATCTGAGCCAAGCTCTTCAAAGAATAGCCGATTTCAAGCTCTTGAAGCTTTTGCTGAAGAATAATCTGAACCACTGCTTCGGGCAGCGTTTGAAGCAGGTATTGGTGGTACGCTCGGAACCCTTCTACCCATACGTGCACCGGCATCTTGTGCCAATTGACCGAGACCTGCTGACTAAGCCGAGCGATGGTAGCGGATTCAAAACAAAGAAAAAAGTGAACTATGGCTTTTTCTGATTTGACCAGAGCCGGCCACACGTCCAAAGCTGTGAAGGCCAGATGTTTCGTTGCTTGATACAGCTCCTGAAGTGTAATCCAGTTTACATTCGCAAAATCGTAGGCAATTCGGTCGAATAAATCAATAAATAGTCGTTGACGATCTTTAAAGGAAAACGAGGAAGCCTCATGAAATTCTGCAATCGTTTCGGGGGGTTCTTTCAACCCTTTTCTGCCCGAATCGCTACCCCAGGCCGTAAGGCCAAGGGTGAATCCTGGCTTGAAAAATAAAACCATCGGCCCTGGGCGTATTCAGGCAAACGCCAACCCTCTTCATCCCAGGAAAGCGAAATAAGCTTTTGCTGGGTAAACCGTTCATCCAAACATAAAGCCTGTAAAGAAATGCCTGCCGTTGGGAAAACAGTACCCGTCACTCGAATACAACTTGTTTCTGGATTATAACCTGTGCTGTGCGTATATAAGCCGACGCAAATACTCAAACCCCCGTTATACTGAATCCGAACCTGTGCGTCAATGCCTTGGCCATACGATAGCAGCCGCTCGATGTCACTTTTATAGCTGAGTAGTGAAAGTTCCTGGTTACTGAAAGGCTCAATTTTAATGCGTCTGCTCAGCTGATGAAGTGAGGCATCTCGGTTGTGAATATCCTGAAGCGTAAATGTGAGATGACTTAACTGAGTTTGAGCCGTGATATTGTTTACCGTAAGTTGCGTTCCCAGTAAGCTTTGTACATCCACTTTCTGATAGTTAGTCATGAGTAGCCCCTGACCATCTTTAAAGCAACTTTGTACTGAAGGATAAGGTACTACTAGCGTAAGCTCATGGGTAGTCTGGGGAACAAGGCGTAGTCGAAGCAGCTCTCCCTGGCTTCCTTCTTTTACCTTGATTCGATAATCGCTGCCGTCTTTGATGATCTCCGGTTCCGCATCTAGCCCTTGGCAATCTACGCTCAGGCGAAGATCGGCTGTATTGCAAATTAGTATTTGTTGTCCTTCAAAACGCACTTGAAAATTGGCTGGTAGTACGGTGATTTCTCGACAAAAAATAACCTCACCCTCGGCCCCCACACTGCGTACTTTAAAACGACCAATTGGGCATCCATTTACCGGGAGGTTGGTCCAGATTCCCCGACTTTTGTATTGCAGCGTATCTCGGAGAGATACTGCCCGGTTACCGATTACCCTACGGATTCGGGGAAATCCTAGAAATACATTCGCATTCTTTTTGGAATAAAATGGGAGCGTACGAGTTTGGGGTTGGATGGAGATATAATACGAATCTTCACTGGGTTCGGCTAGTTTCACCCGAAACACCTGAGCTCCTGCGGATCTTCGAACAGGTAGGTGCCCGTAATGGCGTAGAGGGTTTGGCTGGGGGAGAAGGCACCCCAATGAATAATCTTTTCCGGCTCTCCCTTGGGAATGAAATCATTAGGGCAAATGACAAGGGCTTGGTTAGTAGACAGCCGTGTGCTACCCAGCCCTTTTAATTCAGGCTCCTCGGTATGACTAAATACCCAGGGCTGGCGTTCATCAAAACCGTCACTGAATGGTAAATGAACCACTGCCTGAAAATCGGTTTGAGCGTCGGTAAAAAGCAGTCGCCAGGGTTTCTGGTATATAAAAGGTGGTAATAAGTAGTGTTGTAAACCTTGAATGGATAAGTCGCCGGTACCGGTTTTGAAGCCCACTCCAATCAGTTGATCAGCTTCATTCGTACCAATTTTGATGAATACTTTACCCGATAACGCTTCGTACGCTTGCTCATCGATTTTTAGATTTGCAGGTTTGTAGAAGCCGTTCTGGAGCGAAAGAATCGAGCGTATCTGCCACCCATTTGAAGTTTGGGTCAACCTGTAGAATACGTTGATTTTAGATGCTTCTTCCTTTTTGATACGAACCACATCCACCAGTAAATCATCCAAAAATGAGGCTGCACTCGGACTATCATCAATTCGTAGGGGCAGTTTTTCCCGCCATTGCGGCAAGCATTCATTTAGATAGCTTAAGGGTTCAGGCTGTCGGCCTAAATCATACCTATTTTTAAATTCTAGTAGCGGGTCAATTACTTTATATACTAGTTCGTAAAACGCTTCCCCTCGCAGTGCCTTAGGCAGCGTTCCTGCCAGCTCACCAATGCAGTCAAACGTATCCTCTTTACGGGTATGGTAGGTTTGTAAAAATGAAAACGATTTTACCAGCAAGTCTTTAATATATCCTTCATGACTTAATAAACCTAGCGGTAAACCAGATTCAAAAAACTAGTGTAACCCAGTAAAAGAATTAGGACCTGTGTCGTGTTGGAAGATGGGTCTGTTCCAGTACCTACAGCCTTTACGCATTAAATCATCCCGCCGGGCGGGCGTGTTCCATTCGGGTCGTCGGATTTGCTCAAAGATAGGGAGCCATTCCCAGAACCCACCCTTATAGTGACGCCGCCACCACTCGGCCGCAAACAGTACAAAACAAGCAGCAGTCTGGTCCGTGAGTACCATAGTCGCTAAGAGCGTTCGTAATGATTCATACTCCTCCTGCGTTGTTTTATACGTATATAACGCAGTACCCTTTGGAATACGCAGGTTTCTTTGGGTTAAAAACGTTTGCAAAAATGCCGTATTAGCTGCTATAGTCAACATAAATTATAGAAGAAGGCTAAGAAATTGTGATTTACAAGGAGCAAACATTTTACCGACGAAACGACAAAATGCGTTCATAGGTAAGTGATTGATAATCAAAAAAATAAAGGAATACTTATCGAATAGAAATGATTAAAAGAGTAAGTAAGCCGAAGTACCGGCAAAGGAAAGTTTTAGAAAAGAATAGGTTCATAGTAAAGATGAGGGTTAAAGCATTAGTGATTTAAGATAACTAAAATCGTTTGTATAGTAGTTCACACTGAGTATAAGGCAAACTATTGAAACAAGAGTTGCTTGTATAATTATATATCTATATACAGGAAAAGGTTAACATACCTTTTCCTGTACTAATCCTTCGTTCAAGGGGTCATTACTGGTACGGAGTTGAATCTTAGCATAAAACGAAGGATATTATAGGCATGATTTAATATATAATTAGCTCTGTTCAAATTGTTTAAGCGGTATTCCTGCTTCACTTTTCCATTCCTGAGGGCCGCTGGCGGATCGGGTAAGGATGGCGTCGGCAGCTCTGGAAGAAGAAGTGAAGATATAATCCTGTTGCAGAACATAAAGGTTACCTTCTAATACCAGTAAACCTTCTTCAATCATTTTTTGACGCTCAACACGAATGCTTTTTGAAAGTGAAGACTGCTCTTGTGACATAAACAAGGAGTCTTTATAGACCACAAAACCTTCGGTAGAAGGGCTTCCTTTGGCTAGAGCACCAGCCGTTATTTTACAGTAAAAAACAGCTTTACTCACTTGAGTAGATTCGACGGTTTCTTCTAGTGTTTCAAAAATTCGGTGACCGAGTGTTGCGGTTAATAATTTAATGTAGTCTAGAAATTCTTCTAGTTCAGCTTGTTCGGCTTCAGATAGTTCTGAGCGAGTAGGTATATTCTGTTCAATCGTATACCGGTTAGCTGCACGAGCTAATTCGTAAAGTCGGTTCTCCAGATACTTTACACTGGCTTTATTGAGATATTTGTCTTTGCTGCTGAAGAAAATAACTTCATTCCAAAAGTCTTTACTGCGTAAATGATCTTCCAGCCGTGTAATGACCACTTCTGCTTCTCCAATGTAAGCCTTATCTTCATTATCAATCCCCTTACCCATTAGTAGGTATACGCCAGGCTTTTGGAATTCAGGTCTGTTTCGGTATTCCTTGAGTTTAATCCGAGGTATCTTTACGCCAATCCCAGTCCAATTGCTAAGTTCTGCGGTAGTTAAACCATTGGGAGTGCCATCAACCAGAAACAGACGTATTGTTTTACCGTAGGAGGCCATGCGTAAATTCTTGAAAAAAGTATGAATAAAAAGTAGAATAGAACGTCCTGATTAAATTATCAACTCACATTCGAAAACTCATTAATCCGCTTCAATTTCTCAATGAGCAAAGAAGACTTTTCCTGGAAGACCCCTTGTACGCCATCCTGATGATAATGCGTAAAAGGAGCTTCAAAGAGTAATCTGGGATGAACTGAACCCTGTTGCGTTAGTAAATCGATGAGTTCATTGATGAAATTCATTTGGGTAGAAGTTAGGGGGCCGTTTTGAAGAAAAACTGAAAAAGCCTCCTTCGCTGCAGATCGATCTAAGCCAACGATACTGCGGACGAATAGACCCAGGGGTTGATTACCTAGTTCTTTCTCAAAGGCCGTTCGGGAATCGAAGCCCGCTCCCTCAAACAACATACGATCCAGCTCCGCTAATTCTGCCTGAGTGATAGGCAGGCCCTTGTGTAATTTTCGAATGGTCAGGTGGTCACTGTTCTCCAGAATGATTCGTCTCAATTTGGCATAATGACTCTCCAGATTCCCGTAAGAACCTCTGAATTCTTTTACTTCAATGTCCGTCATTAATTCATCCTGGAAAGAGGTAAAGACGAGTTCCTGTTTTTCAGAACCAAGTAAAACCATTAATTCCCGCCATTCTTCCCGGATTTGCTCTAAACTAGTTATACTGACCTCATGCCAGAATTCAGGTTGTAATACTGCTTTGATGGAAGAGAGGTGAGCAGCCACCAGCGGCACATTACTTTTATTCTCAACAAAATCCCTGGCAATGTCCTGTACGCGGTTAATGTACCTCAGACGCGTAGGATCTGACCGCAACGTAGCCAGCTGAAGCGAGAGCATTAGGAGATCAAAGCGTTTAGTTAATTCGTGTGACTGCTGGTCATGAACCAAGGGGGCAATGTGCTCGGTTACTTCCCGAATATCTTTTTCCCGTAAGCCATTCCAGGCATCTCGCTGGTTGAAGGTCTCAACGGCCCGCCAATGCATTTGCACCTCAAATCGCTGCGGATCTAAATTGCTCGTTTGACGATGCAGATACGAATCAATAACCCGGGCGGCCAGAGTTGCATCCTCATGTGTAGGCCGGGACTGTTGTAGTAAATACACCAGCTCTGTACGGGATGTAAAAAGCTTTTCGCTCAGAGAAACCGTTCGGCTAGGCTTGATACCTTCAGGATTCTGATCGAAGAAATCAAAAACTTGACAAACGTCGAATACGTAAAAATCCTTTTTATCATCATCCGGACCATACAAATCTCTGCATAACCGCGTGCCCCGGCCCAACATCTGCCAGAATTTCGAAGCCGAATATACGGGTTTGAAAAACACGAGATTAACTACCTCCGGTACGTCAATTCCCGTATCGAGCATATCGACGGAAATGGCAATCTGAGGACGTCTATCTTTGTTTTTAAAGTTTTTGATCAGGTTCTCGGATTCACTGTTGTAGTTATCAATGACTTCCGCAAACTGGCCTGGCTGACTTCCCTTTTGAAATTGCGGGTAACGCGTATCAAAACGTTCTTTCAAAAACTCCGCGTGTCGGTGGTTACGGGCAAAAACAATGGTTTTACCGATCTTTTCACCGCCTTCCACATACTTTCCATGGGTTAGCAGAGCCTCCCAAACTTTATCAACGGTATCGGTATTGAAGAGCCAGGAATTAATGGCTCGGCCATCTACCTGATCGGGAATTTCACCCGTTAGGGGGTCACGAAATTTGCGTTCATACTCTTCTTTTTCTTCGGCCGTCAATTCGGCGTATCGAATGCCGGAAGTCGGGAATTTAAGACCCAGTTCTACTTTTTTAATAGGTACAAGAAAGCCATCGGCTACGGCCGTAGCGTACTCATAGGCATCCGTGGGCTGGCTTGATTCACAATGAAAAATAGCATAAGTGTCCCGGTCCGTTTCGTCTTTGGGTGTAGCCGTCAGTCCCAGATATAGGGCATCGAAGTATTCAAATAGGCTTCCGTATTTGTCGTATATCGAACGGTGAGCTTCATCGATTACCACTAAATCGAAATGACCGATGCCGTATAAACGTTGCCCGTTTTCGTAGTCGGTATCAATCCGATTGAGTATGGTCTGATACGTAGAAAAGACAATCCGGGCTTCTCCTAAATCATCGTCTTTAGTCAGGTCAATACTGGTAAGCGAAGGCAGGTTCTTATTGAAATCTTCCTTTGCCTGCGTGACTAATGCATTCCGATCCGCCAGAAATAGAATCCGCTTCGCCCAGTTCGCTTTTGATAATACGTCTACAATAGCTGCTGATACCCGGGTTTTGCCCGTACCCGTAGCCATGACCAGTAAGGCTCTTCGTTGATTTTCGTCCTCAAAGCGTTCACTTACTCGCTTAATCGCCCGTTTTTGATAGTAACGGTTGGCAATGGTTTGATTTACCGGAATCTCATGTAGGGACTTTTGCTGGGTCCGTCGGAAGATGGCCCGCTGCATTTCTTCTTTTTTATGAAAGCCGTATACTTTTCTCGGTGGGTATCTCAGATCATCCAGAAAGTACGTATCAAAACCATTGGTATAGTAGATCAGCGGACGCTGACCGTATTCTTTTTGCAAAGCATCCGCGTAGCGAATAGCCTGCCCCCGGCCCTTTTCTACTTGCACCCGTGTGCGTTTGGCTTCAACGACAGCCAAAGGTTTCCCATCATCGCCCCATAAGACGTAATCAGCCTTTAACAGCTTTATCTCGCCGGTTTCATCATCCACAGCGTGGATGGCAAACTCACTGGTGCGGGCAGCCAACGGATTCCAGGCGGCTTCTTTCAACAGCAGATTGATGTATAAATCCCGTGTCTGGGCTTCGCTGAGTACCTGAGGTGCAGCAACCTGGCCATTGTGCTGACGGCGTTCTTCATATTTGAGTTGCTTCTCGCGGAGTTGCTGTAACTCATCTTCCTGCTCGGTTTGTATAATTTTACTGCGTTCTAATTCCTGAGCCGCCGCCAGTACCTGAGCTTTCAATTGCTCCAGCTCTTTTTGCAATAGGCTGTCAGAGCTGGTTGGAATCAACGATTCATCAAAGCTTTGGGCTTCGGGAGGGTATTCGGCGAAGGTACGGACAATGAAGAGCGAGAATCGGAACAGATACTTGACGCAGGCCAGGGATTCCTCCGGCGTGATGGGGATGTGACTACTGGTATGAGCAGCCGTATTACCAACCTTCCGAATCAGATGTAATTCTTTACCGAACTGAATACCGTAGGAATTTTTGAAACTGTATTCGTGCAGTAAGTCGTTGATGTTGGGTTGTTCTTTTTTAGGTAGATCCAGGGAGGAATCCGTTTCATACAGCCAGCGAAGCAGGTTTTCAAGTACGTTGCGAGCGTACATGGCGGAAGCTTTGGGATCGCTAAAAACATATTTCTCAGCTTGAAGGGCGTCTTTCGCCAAAGAGGTCCATTCCGCTTTTAAAAAAGAGAAATTAGATTTCATAGTAGTGGTGTAGGTCGGGTAATGTTTTACGGGTACGGACGGTAGAGAAAAGGAAGCGGCTGAACCTCAGTCCAGCCGCTTCAGAAACTGGACTAAGCGTTGACTACGCTGTCTTTACTTAACATTTCCTTGAGTAACTCCAGGGCTGATTGACGCTGCCGGTCAAGCTCCTGAATTTGCTCGATGATGTCCTCGGGCCGGTCGTAGGTTTTGGCTTCGTATACCACTTCTTTGTATCGGTTGATGCTCAGGTCGTAGCCATTCGCCCGAATTTCTTCCAGGGGCACCAAAAAGCTTTGCTCGGTGCGGCTGCGGCTGGCTTCTTCGCTGAGGTTCTGCCAGCGGGTTAAGACATCCGCCAGGTTATTGTCTTCGTGCTTACTTCCGGCCAGCCATTCGTCAAACAGCGTCCAGTCGGACTTGGCGGTTTGACCGTCCGTTTCCAGCGTTTGGGGCTGGAAGCCCAGCGGCTGCCGCTTGTCGTCCAGGCTGTAGCCATCGGCTTTCAGGTCGTAGAACCACACGTTTTGCGTACCGCCCGAATTCGTTTTGGTGAAGATCAGAACCGCCGTGCTAACCCCCGCATACGGTTTGAACACGCCGGAAGGTAACGAGATAACCGCCTGAAGCTGATGATTCTCAATGATTTCTTTCCGGATCTGCGTATGAGCTTTAGAAGAACCGAACAGAACGCCATCGGGTACGATTACGGCGGCCCGACCGCCAATCTTAAGGCCGCGAAGGATTAAAGCCAGGAACAGCAATTCCGTCTTTTTCGTGGAAACGGTAGCGGCGATGTTTTTTTCTACGGCTTCCTGATCGAGCGTTCCCTTGAAGGGCGGGTTGGCCAGAATCAGACTGGCTTTTTCCACGAAGGCACTGTTGGCTTCCGAAAGGGCGTCTACGTCGTAGAGCTGGGGCGATTCGATGCCGTGCTGAAGCAGGTTCATGGCCCCGATCCGGATCATGGTGGCGTCGAATTCCATACCCATGAACAGGCTTTTTTCAAAGTGTTCTTTCGCCGCCGGATTACCGAAAATCTCCTGACGGTAATGCTGACTCAGGTATTCGGCGGTGCCGACCAGGAAGCCGCAGGAACCCGCCGAGGGATCGCACACGATGTCTTTGGGGTGGGAGCCATTAACTCCACAATCAGCTTGATAATGTGCCGCGGCGTGCGGAATTGCCCAGCCTGCTTGGCGACCGAAAGCTTACTGAGCAGGTACTCGTAAATATCGCCTTTCGTATCCTGATCGGTCATGGAAACCTGATCGATAAGATCGACAACTTGCTGGAGCAGGCGGGCGTTAGGAATAAGAAAGGTGGCCCCCTTCATGAATCGCTGAAAATCGCTGCCGGCGTAGTTTCGCATGAAATCAAAAACGCCGTCTTTCTGCGTAAACAGATTCAGCATTTCGCTGGATTCCAGTTCTTTGAACCGGCTCCAGCGGAGATGATAGTCTGATTCGGGGTACACCGGATCGGTAATGTCTTCGCCCAACAAGGAAGCTTTAAACTCTTTAGTAATTTGAAGATCATCGAGCCGTTTGATGAATAACAAATACGTGAATTGCTCGATAACGGTGAGCGGGTTAGAGATGCCTCCCGACCAGAAGGTATTCCAGATGCGATCTATTTGAGAGCGTTTTTCGCCAGTTAACATAGTGGTTCGTTGTTAGGGGAGGGTTGTTGAGATAGTTTGCTAACAACCGTCTAATCGTTGGTAATTTGTAGAGATCTTCTCTAGAAAGTTTCTACCGTTTTTTATACTTCTCCAGCGAATGCTTTGCTTAATAAGCTTTGAAATAAGGCTTCACTGGATTCTAATTGTCGCTGAACGATTTCCTTTTGTTCTTCTATTTCGGTGACTATTTGAGCGAACTCATTTTGTAATTGAATAGGAGGTAATATAAAAGGAATTTGTTTCAATTTAACTCCAGTTAAATGAGCAATTGTTGATATTGTTACAAAGTCTTTCAACTGATTATTGTCACAATAATATCTAAACAAGAATTGTATAAAAAGAGGATCGGCTGTTTCAAGATTTAATCTTAGTCTGTGTATAGCTTTTTGAAAATAAATATCAGTTAATTGATCTTTCCAAATAGCACATCTACCTACTTCGCCACCTTCACAAATTAATAAATCACCTGGTCTTAGTTTAAACTCTTCTCGTTCGTCTTCAGAAAAGTCCATTTTTGCTAGGTTATTTAGCTTGAACCTACCCCAAAGAACATTTGAATTTCCTAAATATGGGAAAGTATTATTGCCAGTCTGCTTTTTTGAATCAAGCATTTTCCCTAAGCGAGCTATGCCAAAATCTCCTAATTTTTTCACTTCCCACCCCATAGGATTACTCACCGGATCCCCGAACATCTCCAGAAACGTACTTTGAATCAATTGATTATAGTGTTGCAGGAGCTGGCGGTCTTTTTGCCGAAGCTCATCCGCCTGATCTAAAATCGCCGCAATTCGCTTTTGCTCGGAAAGGGGGGGGAGGGGAATTTCTAAGGACTTAACTATGCCTAATGAAATATTTTGCAATGTTCCGCCAACAGCTCTATTCAAAAGGAAATCTCTTTGTGACACAAACCAAAACTTTAAGTATTGTAAATCAACTTGATTGGTATGATTTGGTCTAATTCCTAAAATAGCCTGATTTGTTGACATCGAACAAGCTGTAATCCCTACTTTACCAACTGATCCATACATTGCTAATAGCAATGTATTTTCTTCAAATATTCTATTGTTGATAGAAGCTAACCCTTTTTCAGTTATTTTTTCTTCAGTGTCTATTATATATCCACCTTGAGCGGTTTCTATATCACTAATTTTAGCCCAAGGTATTGTGCCATTTTCATAGAATTCACTATTACTTCGAGAAGGTGTACCTCCACTATTCATTTTGCATACTTCTCCCAACTTCACCGTTTTCCAACTCATCTTCATTGAATTAAAAGTTAATAGCAGCCACAACTGCCGTATCTACAAAAGTAAAAAATCGCGAACTGAGATACTAATGCAAGGTTAGTAATTAGTTTAGTATCCAATTTTCATTGAAAAGGTTAACAGTTCATTGATTGTACCTCTCTGTTTTTCATGTCTTTACCTACGCTCAAGACCCTGCTGCTCATTGAAGAACTGCCCACGGATGGGCACGCTCCCATGAAGTTTCTCTGTGAGGACAGGCAGGTTTATTACTGCAAGTATCGCAAAGCGGTCAAGAAAGAAGAGATTGACATGCTGGGGTACGAGGTCATTTGTCATTCGTTTCTGCGTCAGCTCGGGGTACCCACTCCATCGATTGCCCTGATTGAATTGCAAGAGGAGTCTTTTGATCCGAAGCAATTACTTCAGAACCGGAAATACGCCAAGCCCGGCTGTATTCTGTTTGGGTCGTTGGAAGTGCCGGGGGCGGATATGGTTCGGGATACGGAGTTGATCCGAACCGAGCGAGACTTTTCTAAACTTGAAAATCCCGCTGATCTCATTCGAATTGCTGTTTTTGATCTCTGGGTGGATAACATCGACCGAGGTCGCTCCATTGCCCCACACGCCTATAATTACAACCTGCTGACGGCTCCGGTAGAGAAAAAAAGACAAATCATCGCTTTCGATCACGCCTTTGCTTTCGGTGGTGAAAACGGTCTGCGATTCTACAATCCCCAATTGCCCTTTTCGGCCCGAGACCGACTCATCACCAGTCCCTTTTTTGTATCTATTGTGAAACATATTCCGCCCGTGGAACGTTTGAACATAGCTCATGAGTTTTTACATTTGTGCGGTGAAACTGCTAGTCACACGATATCGAACGCTTTCAGGGATTTTTCGCCGAGCTGGCAAATCCCGTTACCGCTTGAAAAGCGGATGGTAATGTTTTTGTCTGATCAGCCACGATTAGATCAGATTGAAGCCATGATTGACTCTTGTCTAAAAGCCTTTTAAGTACTACCATGCAATCCTATATCGTACCCGTTTATATTCAAACCAATACCCTTTCGCTGGAACGAATCACCATTGGCCTGCTGGGCCTTTCGGAACAGGTTTTGTTCCAGGTATCGGCGACTAAAATTTCCGTAGCCAGTAAGCTCAGCAAAACCTCGGTCAAGTCTTTTATACAGGAAACGCTGGACTTGCTCAAGCAAACCGTAGATGAGCAGAATACGATGTCAGCTCAAACCTACGCTTTTCCTAAAAAAGAGCTTTTTCAGAAAGAATACCTAAACTACCTCAAGCAATACAGTCATGGACTGCTGCAATTTGGAGAGGCCATGCCCGTAGCTATGGCTTTAACTGAGCAAAGCTTTGCACCTTTGTACGAAGCCTTTGTAGGAGAGGCCTATTCCGTCTCAAAACCGGCTCCGAAGAAAAATCTACGTACGAAAGTCAAAGAGATCTTATCCATTCCGGCCCTCGAAGAGAAAGCAGACATTGAATACAAAGTGGAACCCAGCAAGCTGGAGGGAATTCTGAAAGAGGTCACGGTGAGTTTGCTGACCAAGAATGGTACGTTTCAAGCCATTCAGGCGGTAGACTTTTCTACTTCCGACGAAACCATTAATAAGAATCTTAATGAGTTTCAGGTGTTTGCCTCCAGCCTTACCAAGCTCTCCCAGAAAAAATTCAACAAACCGGGGGAATACAAAGTAGTGGCAGAAGTTCCTGAAATCAACACGCCTCAGTATGAGCTTTATCAGGAAGTAAAGGCCATCAAGAAAGACGTGTTTGAAATCGTTTCTCCGGCTGAGCTACCCCAGATTACGCAGTATATCTTATCGCATTCTTATTCCAAAGCTTCGGATTATTTGTAGGGAGCCCACCGCGTGTATTTCGGTACACGCGGTGGATTGCGTATTACTCTTCCAATAAACCCGCAGGTTCTGGAAGTTCTTCAAAGTCGTCAAACTCCGCCAGTGCGTGCCCGGCAATACCGTTAATCGAGCCCACGATTCCGGTCATGGAGTCCAGTACCGAATCCAGCATCTTTTCACGTCGTTTCCAGCGGCTTTGTGTCTGCTTTTTTTCCTGCTGTAGTTCCTGACGGAACCCTTCAAAGACATCGTGGATGAGTCGTAAGTGCGTGGCAAACTCCCGTCCGGTCATGTATTCATACAACCGCTGGGTTTTCGTACCCTGATTGGCCTGCACGACCTTCACACTGTCCACCTGCATCACCGTACTGCGTAACAGCTTCGAGACGGCAATGACTTCTTCCAGGGTACAGATGACAATACCTTCTTGGCGAAGCTCAAAACGCGTACAGCCTTTGGGTAAGGTTTGCGTGACTAACACCCCCACATCGGCCTTTCGCAGTTGCATATCGGCTTTTAACTTAGAAAGCCAGTCGTCATTGAAAACCTTTGTGCGTTTACTTTCGTAGAGAATAGTGCCGCAACTCTTTCCGTGAGCATTCCGAACACTTTGCACTAAATCGGCTCCATTTTCCCCTTTCTTTATTTCCTCGAAAGCATCGAAGGGAAACTCAGCTTTTAACACTTGCTCGAGCACTGCTTCCTGAGCTTCGCCCTGTACCTGCATCGAGCCCTGCTCCATTTTCCGCTTCATGTCTTCCACGCGTTCATTCAACTGCCGAATCAACGTATCGCGTTCCTGCAAGGCCAGTTGCGATTGTTGCTGAGCCCGCTCCATAGCTCGGGCTTCGAGTTGCTGGCGTTCGCTGGCTAATTGACGTTCCAGTTCAGCCGTCATGCCGGCCTTCGCTTCTTCCAGTTCTCGCTGTTTACGAAGCAATTCGCCTTCCTGACGACGCAACTGGGAGATTTGCGACGACTGATCGGATAGCTGCTGACGAAGCTGCTGGGTTTCGGCTGCGTTTTTACTCGTCAGCTCCTGCTGTAACGACTGGCGGAGCTGAGCTTCCAGGGTTTGCCGTTGCGTAGAAAGTTTTCGCTCAACTTCCGCATCCAGAGCTGTTTGACGAGCGTGCAGATCATACGCCCGCTTATTCAATTCATCGGAACGAAGGGACCACTTCGAGCGGTACCGAGCTTCAATCTGTTCGGCTAATACGGACTCAATGTTGATTTCGTGCTGACACTGGGGGCAATGAATGTGCTGTTGCATAAGAAAGGGGTTTGGTGTGATTAATTCATTTCGCCCTTACTGATGAAAAGGATATGCCTTAAAAAATTAAACGATTCAAAAAAGTGATATAATTACATTTAAATGTCTGTATTTCAACAATATGTAAAATATAATAAATATTTTACAGGTGATTGCTTAGTGATTTTATATATCAATAAATGATATTACATGTACCAATAAATGATATATGAAAACACTTATTTCCTGGTTAGCCTTCAACAACGATTTCAAACCGGATACTCCTGGCGTGAATAAGGAGGGCCCAACGTTTCAGTTCCACCAGCATTTTTATAAGACTTACGATCGGCATGTCCTATTGTCAAGTGGAAATGAAAGAAAAGAAGACTTGAAGTTGACGCATTTGCTCAATGAAATCATGCGGAACTTCCCGAACCATCGGGTCGAGCCTCGTTACCTTTCGATCAGCGACGTGATTGATGTCAACGAAATCCGTAGTAAAATAGAACGCCTGCTACTGGAGATGAGAGGCGACGAAATTGACATATTCATTTCTCCAGGAACACCCGCCATGCAAATGGCTTGGTATTTGTGTCATATTTCATTAGGCCTAAGGACCCGACTGCTTCAAACTCGGTCACTCCGCTACTCTAAATCTTCCATTCCAGAGTTAATAGAGGTAAAAATAGAACAGTCGAGTGTACCCGTATCAGCTATTTTAAGTGAGGAACGAAAATCGGATTCAACGTCAAGCTATGCTATAACCGAATCATTACAACCCCTATATAAACAGGCCCAGCTGGCCGCTCAGGCGGATCGAGTAACTTGTCTGATTCGAGGTGAGCACGGTACGGGCAAGGAACACTTGGCCCGGTATATTCATGACCAGTCTGCTCGGCGTAAGGAGAGTTTTGTGTCCATTAACTGCTCAGCACTCGGCGATACCTTGCTAGAGTCTCGCTTATTTGGATATAAGAAAGGAGCATTCACGGGAGCCGACAAGGATACCAAAGGCTTGTTGGAAACGGCCCATGGCGGAACCGTTTTTCTGGATGAAATCGGTGATGTTTCGCTTTACATGCAACAGAGTTTACTCCGGGTACTTCAAAATGGCGAAATTCTGCCCGTAGGAGCCACAAAACCCGTACAGATTGACATTCGTATCATTGCTGCTACAAACAAGCCACTCGAGCAGATGGCAGAACGCGAGCAGTTTCGCTGGGATTTATATTACCGGCTTTCCGTAGTAGAGCTGCATTTGCCTCGTGTAAAGGACCGCAATCAAAAGGAAGTGGAAGAACTTTTGACTCTGTTTTCAAAACAAATTCCTCTTGAAATGAGGCGTGAAAAACCGCTTACTTTATCGACTGAAGCTAAAAAAGCGATTCTAAACTATTCGTTTCCTGGGAATGTCAGAGAATTAGAAAACCTAATCCGACAACTATGCGTGTTCTATACCGAAGAAGTACAGCTTAGAGATTTACCGCCCAAAATTCAAAGCCCTAAGCGATCATCCACCGAACCAGAAGGCTTTAATTGGGCTGACCATGAAAAAGCATTAATTCAGCGAGCGTTTGTCCACTTTAAGGGGGTACAACGTCAAATGTGCCAGGCTTTAGGATACGGATCTATTAATACGTTACGGAAAAAGATTGAGGAGTATGGCATTAAATGATCGTACACTGTTCAATGCTCGCACCACTGGTGCGAGCATTGAGTTAATACGTTGCTATTCAGCTCAAGAACTCAAGCCAGTAGTTTATTCTTGCCGGGAGTATTTTTTTATTTTGGCAAACGAATGCATACAGTTCTTCAGCCTGGAGCACCGTGAAATCATTTGAATCCGCAGTAACTACGCCTTCAGTGCAAAATAAAAAGACATGATCAGCTATACCATGTAACCGATCATCAAGAAGGACCGTGCCCTGCTTTACTTGAGCAATAGCCGTTTTCGAAGTGATGGAATGTTTAAGGATAAATTCATAACCAATAGTGGTCTGTTTACAAGAACTTGGAATCAGATAATACCCTTTCACTTTCTGCAGATAGATTCCTACAATATCTTCACAATCATCAGACCCAATAAAACGGAAAAATTCTTGACTTGACCGAGTAGCTGAAAACTTTTTGTTGGCATCCCCAGAAAAGGCCCATTTTGAAAAGCTTTCCATAAGCGGGTCGTAAATAGCTTGAAACGTTTTAGCAGGACGGAAACAAGCTACTATTTTCCCTGGTACATTCTCTTCGCTTCCAACTTTTATCCACTCGCATGCCCGTTGGTTGGGAATGTCGAGTTCCAGATGAAGAGGATCGTTGGAATAATACCAATCCCCTTGAATACATCCCAAGTAATAGTTCCCATTTTTATCACGAGCCCAGACATAATCACCTATGATAGGATCCTGTGCAAAGGGGATGGAAGCTACTCGAACGCCGTATTCTACTCTAGCGGCTTGTTCATACGCTTCGGGAGATGATACTTCAGCAGGAACTGGCCATCCAATACCGGCAATATGATGGTTAATACAATAACTCACCACATCGTCGTGAGTTTTTTCATTTTTCGGTTCAGGCCGGAGGTGAAGACGCCAGAGCATAATAGGTAACTCGTTGTTTATGAAAAAGCAGATATTTCTTGTAAAATAAAATAAAGCGAATCCTTTAGATCAATGGGAATAAGATCTATGTCTTTCCCAAATATACAGTTAGGATTGAGCTGGCGATCATAAAGGTTAGATAGGAAATGATAGTATACTGGAACACAGCATATTTTTAGTTATTGAGTTGTTATCTTTAATGGTCTCCTTATGATAAATTGGCTATAAGTTCCGAACATACTATCTACAAAAAATCCTATGGCATTTTACAAACGAACCTTTTCAAAACGTTATTAAAAGTAACGTTAATTCTTTATGATTTTAATTCATTATCTACACAAGTATGTCTAGATAGAGGATTAAGATAGTCACTAAGCTACAACCTGCTTTAGAAATGCTGATTTACTTTCAAATACCGGTGTATGAACTTGCCTTGCAAATTTGTTCATGAGCACAAGCACGTTCAAGTGGTTTGGGTATGAGTCTTGATGTATTGTTTAGGCGTAAGATGCGTAGCTTTTTTGAAGGTCGTGTAAAACGTAGTTTTGGAATTAAAACCCGCTTTGAGACCCATACCCAGCAGATCTATATGCTTGAGGTCATCAGATAATAGCAGGGCTTTCGCTTCCTGAATTCGCAGTTCATTAATAAACTGGTAAAAGTTCTTACCTAATCCAGTATTGAGTACGTACGATAACTCATGGGTGGTAATGCCTGTTTTTAGTGCCAAGGCTGACAGGGTTAGTTGCGGATTCAGATAGAGCTTTTCGTCCTGAGTTTTTTGCAGGATGATCCTTTGGAGTTCGCTAACCTGAGCGGGCGTCAGTCGTTCATTATGCTCTTTCTTAGCTTCTATCTCGTCTTTTTCTACGGGAAGAGAAGATTCTGTTAAGTAAATGGATTGTTGAGTTAAGCTAGTATAAGCCAGCACAATGATCCCAGCAAAATAGAGAATCGGGGAAAAAGCAGTGATTTTAGTAATGAATAGGCTCAGGAGGCGAATACAGATCAACACCAATACCGAAGCCAGGAGGTAGCTGAGCCACTTCAGATCAATGTTTTCGGTAAATGAAGAGAGCAATTGGATGTTTGTTCGGTGGCGACGGAGCAGAGCAAAGCAGCTCATCCAATAATAAATCATTTGGCCCAGGAAAAAATACCGGACTATAAACCTGATCCAGGCCGGTAGAGAAGGTACATAAGCTTCAGGACTAGTGAGAGCGGGTGTTAAGTAGACTAAAGAAAAGAGAAGAAAAAGAAGAAAAGGCACGAAATGCAAAAGCCTGTTTTGAGGAGATAAAGTTGGGGCCACGTAATAATTTACGGCCATATATAAACAGGGAAGCATCGCCCACCTGGGTAATTCCAGGAGATGAGACCACCCGCCGGCATCCAGCTTAAATGCTTCCAGAAAAAGCTGGGTAAAAGTACAGGCAAGGATCAAACAGAAGGCTCCCAGCCATCGGTCGGCGGAGGGGTTCACCTTCGTGAACCCCATTAAAAATAAAGATCCTAACAGCCCTAATGCTCCCGCTGAAAAGGCAAAGAACGTAGCTAAGACAGGTAAGTCGGACATAAGATCATGGGCAAGGCTGCTGAATGAATTGAGTACAAAACCTTTGATGGCTCTATAGCCAGAGGGGAACACCAATCCAGCCGTGTATCGTCAGTACTACAACCAGGTAAACCAAAAAGATACTATTGAAAAGCAAGGCAAATCTTACCCAGGGTCTCGTTAGCTCATCCCACTGGCGATACAAAGCGTAGGCTCCAAGGATAATTCCCAGGGCAAATAAGATCATACCGGCGAAGATAGAGAAACTGGTTGCATTTAGGTAAGTAAAGAGTTCTTTATGAATTTCATCCGTTGCTCCCAGGAGTCGATAGGATAGACCCAAACAAAGGATTCCCACTGATGAGAAAAGTGGTATAGAAAGCTGCGTCAGGTTAATCTTTTTAGCTGATAAGAGAGGTATGCCCGCCATTGTATAGAGCAGGGACAAGCAAGCAGCAAGGAATCCCAGGTAGATAGGGATTTTTTGCAGGAGAATGGGTGCGTATGATGTTTTTCTGTAAAATCGGTTGCCGTACCCTTGAAAAAACGCACGGCCTTCTCCATCCTGGCTTATTACTGCAGAAGGGATGATGTCTCCCTTGAATCGAAATATTCCCTTCCCCACGTGAATCAGTGAATCAATTGGACCATTTCCTGCATCAATGATGAGTTTATCTTGATGAATAGATACGAGTGTAATGCCGGAAAATATTCTCTTGTAAAACTCCCACCTTTCATTTTTGGGATTCATGAATTGATAATAACCTAACAGCGGTTTCATCGTTGACTGATCAATCGGTAGAGCGGTTAGCGGGGGTGCCTGGATATCTTTCGTTAAGAAATCTTCAATAACCTGGGAGACGGGCCATAGATTCGTGTTACAATTGGTGGAAACGGAGTACGCTATCCCCGCTTTGCGGTTAAAGAATACCCAGGAGCTAAAGCCTTCCCCTTTCCATTATGCCCTCTGAAGGTTAGTTTGTGATTATTGGGAAAGAGCTCATTGCCCAGAGCATAGCCCGTTTGTAGCCCCTTCTGACTAGCTAAGGTGCTGTGGATGGTTTCCATCTGTACCTGATCATGCTCACCCAGCAACTCAGCAGCACGGTCAGCATGGACCAGGGAACGCATAAATTTAGTCAGGTCCGAGGCCGTTGAAACCAGCGATCCCGCAGCTCCATTGCCGCTGGGTCCATAAAGAGGTAACGAGGTAAAGGCTTTATTCGTAAAGTTATATCCTTGGGCATAGAATGGGAGTTTCTTACCATCTCGATCAAACAGGGTATGGTCCATTTTTAAGGGTCGAAGGATCACCTGATTTAGATACTGATCCCAGGGCAACCCCGACGCTTTCTCGAGTAGATACCCTAACACCACATAACCCGGATTGGAATAGGACATCATCTGACCGGGTTTCCAGCGGGCATTCAGGGAGTGCTGTACCGATTGAACGGCCTGAAGGCCTTCGAGCGGTATTCCGCTGGTATGGACCATTTTACTTAATTCAATGTCTTCAAAACCCGCCGTATGCTCTAATAGGTGCACCAGCCTTACGGGGTGCGTGGATTCCCAGGGGTTGGTAAAAGGGATTTCGGGGGCAATGATGCGTAAGGGATCATTCAGATGCAGTTTACCCGTTGCGATTAGTTTCTGAATACCTATGGCTACGAAAAACTTGGTGATGGAGGCCAGATGAAACTGCGTATGGACATCAACTTTGAGGTGTTGCTGTATATCGGCATAACCAAGCCCGGCCGAAAAGTGGCTGTCCTTCGTTACCATGGCAATCATCAATCCCGGCAGGTGCTCTTTTTCGATGACTTGCCTGAGTTTTTTCATCAGTGAGTCGGTGGAAGCCTTTGGAAAGCCAGGAGTTTGGGCGTTAACAGCAGGGCAGGAAAACACCAGTAGAAATAGGATCACGCGTAAAGTGCGACTTTGGCTCATTGTTTTTTTGCCAAAGTACACCAGGCCCCTTATTTGGGAGTTCGGTTCTATCCAAGCGAACTAAAAAGGGAAAGGTTATAGAAAAACCAGTAGTAGGAGAGGGAGATAAATTCAACCATAAAAGAAACCTTTACGCTCATGCCTGCTATTTTAAACGCTCCATTTCGTCCGGGCTTACGTCCCGTTTATTGGTTAACGTTACCTGTGACCGACCAAAAGTATAGTTCAACGTAAGCCGTAGGATCCGACTCTGCCATTTTTTTAAGGTTTCCTGTTGAATGTTCTGATAGTCATAGCTAGTCTTATAGCGGTCGCTGTAGAACAGATCACTTCCTTCCAGAGCGACAAAGCCTTTTCCTTTCACAACCATTTTCTTTATTCCTGCCGAAGCAGTACCTACCGAAAAAACCCGGGATAATTCATAGAGACTAGGGGATGCATATTTCAGGAGTAACCAAGCCGACCAGCCTTTTTTCAACTGCCAGTCGGAATTAAGCTGAGCCGTCCAGTTCCATTGAGCCTGATGAAGAGGTGTGCTGATGCGATTATACAATAAGGCCAGATCCGTGCTTAGCGACCAACTTTGTTGAGTTGCAGGGCCTGACCCGTAGCGATGTACCAGGTTTGCAACTGGCCTATGCTCTGAGGGCTGGATTTACTGACTTGCCGGAGCGGATCATACGTGAATACGTCCAGGGTCGCATCTTTTAAATAAATATAATTGACCGTTAAAAGTCGGGTGTTGTTTACTACATAGTTGAATTCTGCGATTTGAGCTAAAGCAGGTTTCAAGGCGGGATTTCCGGCTTGAAGGGTATAAGAATCGGTGTAGTAGGAGAAGGGATTTAGATTCGTATAAACTGGTCGGATGATACTCTTTCGATAGGAAAAGGTAAGCTGATGGGTTCCTGGCCGGACCATCAGAGAAGCGGATGGGAATAAGTATCCATACTGGCGATGAACGAGTTGACGCGTGTCGTCAAAGCCCTGGGTGTGCTCATACCGAACACCCACCTTTAGATCCAGAGGCCCGAATGGTTTCTGAAGGGATACATAGAAGGCTTGAATGTGTTCCCGATACGTAAAGGCATTGGCATATCCAACGATAGGTCGCTGATCGGATCCTAACAGGGAATCCTGGTTAACGACGTTTGTATTGGTAACCTGGCCAGTCTTTACTCCCGATTCTAACGTGGCAAAGGCCGTTTTTTTGATCCAGTCTGCTTTAAAAGCGTAAAGGGTGGAGGAACGAAGCAGATTCTGCCTGGAATCAAAACGAAACTCAGGTGCAGAGCCCATGGTGTAGAAATTGCTAAACCAGTCCTTCTGATCTGATTTGATGTGGTAGTAGTCGCCGTCAAGGGTGAGGGTGGAACCCAGCGTATCCAGCGTTCGCTTATAAAATGCATGGAGAGCCCCACTCTGAGCCTGAGACTGATGGTTATCTTGCCGGTTTACATATACTGGGTTTATGGACCCTTCTTGCGATAGCTGACTCTCCGTTTGTCGCGTAGTCCACTGTTGCATGAGCTTACCATCCAGGCCTAAGACTTCGTGCGGAGAGCGTTGATAACTCAGACCCATGAGGCTTGAAAAACCTTTGGGCCGGGTGAGTTGCTGACTTATCTGATCCATGCGATGGTTCTGGGTTTGTCGGTTCGTCGTTTCTATCTCGAAAGAAGGACTATAATCCGCTCCCCATTGACCATATCCCTGCCATCGGCCTTTCCGGATCGTAGTCATGGTAGATAGCCCGGATCGGGTTCTGGCCAGTGGTGTGATGGAAAGCGAGGTGTTTACGGAATAGCCATCTTCACTACGCTGGTTGAGGTGAATGTCTATCACCCCTCCCGAGCCCGCTGCATCGTAGGATGACGGTGGCGTGGGCAAAAAGTCAATGGATGCAATGTCACCCGCCGATAAGCTTTTTAGATAGCTCAGCAGGGCACTTCCCGTCAGGTAGCTTTGCTTCCCATTGATATAGACTAGGACATTCATTTTTCCCTGTAAACTTAAGTCACCCGATTGTTCCAGCTTGACGCCCGGAATGCGTTGCAAAAGATCAAGAGCCTGATCGCCCCGGGTATGCATGGCCTGAACGTCCACCCGGAACCGATCGGACTCATAATAAATCACCGGCTTTTTGGTCCGGATTACTACTTCATTCAAGGTCTGTGAGTAAGCCAGTAAACTCAGCTTTCCTAAATCCATTCGCGAAGAGTAACAACGGATTGAATCCGTAACCAGGGTTTGATAGCCTACATGCGACAGGCTTAGTCGGTAAAGTCCTTCGTTTATTTTCTCGAAGGAAAATCGCCCGTCACTCTGCGAAACGGCATCGTGGGAACGAACAGGGCTGGAATAAGACTCCAGAATCACCTGTACCCCTGCCAACGGCTGGCTGTCCGTGGAACTTCTGACTTGACCACTCAGGGCGAAAGACTGGCTATAGGCAGCATTCAAAGGAAATAGAGTCAAATTGCTTAACAGGGTAAGACAATAGAGAGAGAAAATGAATCGGGGCATAACCGGTAGGAGGGGAGGTGTACGGATAGCAAAGATTCCATGGCCCTCGAACCGATCCTAGTTTATTATCCCAATGCCCTGAACCGGTATGTGAAAGCGGGTAAACAGCATTTACATAATAGATCAGGCCACTAACATAATGTTCAGCCATTCGCTGGATTAAGCTGTATTTTTGAAGGATGAAGCGAAGTCAGTTGCCCTTGATTTTTGTGCTGGTCTGGTTTATATCTACCCTGTATTTACTAACCGGGGCTATTGTATTTAACCGGGTATCCCTGCAAAGCATCCTGCTGATTGTAAGCTCACAGCTACTGCAAATGGGCGTGATTCTGGCCAGTGCTCTCTACATCTTTCCCCGGTACTTGAAGGGGCAAACGCTGGCTAAACTATTCGGAAGCATTGGGGCTGTTCTGACCGGATTTGTCCTGACCCGCTATGGGCTGGAAGAAATCCTGCTCGTTGACTGGCTGGGTCTGTCCACCCGGGAACGAATCGATTTACCCTTTTTCATCTATGAAAACATGTATTACTCGTTCCCGGGCGTGTTTATTGGCTTTATCATTTATCTGTTAACCAGATCGTACGCGACCCAGACTCACAATCAGCAGTTAGCTCAGGAGCTTCGGCAGGCTGAGCTTTCCTTGCTGAAGTCGCAGCTCAACCCGCATTTTCTTTACAATACCCTGAATTATCTTTACGCGATGGCCTTACCCCTGCCGGGTCCCCTGGCTCCGGCCGTGATGAAACTTTCGAAAACGTTGCAGTATACGCTCACCAGAAACCGCAGGGAGCAGGTATCCTTGGAAGAAGAGATCCAGTTTATTCAGGATTATCTGAGTCTATACCAGCTACGCTTTTCCCCGGCTTTTCACTACCAGCTACGGGTGGAGGGGCCCGTGAAGTCCGTAGAAATACCTCCCTTATTGCTGCTGCCGTTCATCGAGAATGTTCTCAAACATGGGGTGACCAATGATCCGGAGTTTCCCATCTCGATTACGCTAACGATCCGTGATTCCCAGCTCCTCTTTCAGATCCGGAATCGCGTGAATCGCCATTCCCAACTTCCATCGACCGGCATTGGACTGGAAAACGTAAAACGGCGGCTGGCCCTGCTGTACGCAGACCGCCACGCCCTGACCATCCGAAGCCAGGTCGACACCTTCCATGTTTCTCTGATGCTAAGCTTATGAGTATAAAACGACCCTACCGCTGTTTAGCCCTCGATGACGAGCTCTATGCTACGCAGGTAATTGAAACGTACCTGGCTGAAAACGCTGACTTTACCTTGGTCAAAGCTACTACGGATGTATACGAAAGCATACGGCTGGTGAACGCCGGACTCATTGACCTGGTGTTTGTAGACATTCAGATGCCGGAACTGACCGGGCTTCAATTCGTCAAAATTTGTGGGGATTCGTGTAAAGTGATCCTGACTACGGCTTATCCTGAGTACGCTCTGGAAGGCTTCAATCTGGACGTAGTGGACTACCTGGTTAAGCCGATTGCGTTGGAACGCTTTCAGAAAGCCTTGTCCAAATTTATGGCTCTGCAGGGGGTGGACTCCTCAGGTTCCACGCCGGAGAAAACGCACCTCTTTCTGAAAGGAGATGCCAAACACACCTTTCATCGGGTTGCTTTTAGTGACATCCTTTACATTGAAGGATTGAATAACTACATATCGGTGTATACTACTCAGCAACGCATCGTGACGTATATGGCCCTGAAAGAGATCCTGGAGCTACTGCCGCCCAGGCAGTTTTGCCGGGTCCACCGCTCCTACATCGTTTCACTCGCCCACATTCGGCTGATTGATGGAGGGATGATTTACCTGGGTTCGAAAGCCATTCCTGTTAGTGACACGTACAAGGCGGGCTTTTACGAATTAATTAATAATCCCTAGGACAGGGTATAAAGGTTTCTATTGATACAGGTAAATAATAGTACTCCTATTGCTAAAAGTAAGACCGTTTAGAAAAGCTATCATACGTTCTTTTATGGTGAGATGTAATAGTATTGAACCTTCGAATTACTTCAATTTCGTTAAATAAATGGGTTCCACTGTATAGCCCTGGTTCCGTAGCAGACTAATGACTCCCGTTCTGTAAAAAAGGTGCCCTATTCCTACCGCAATCAGACAGGGCTTACTGGAAATACAGGTAATAATTTTAGGGATCCAATTTTTATTTCGCTGCTCGATGGGAATGAAATCAAAATCGCTAGAGTGCTCCATCGGGGTAGGTTCATGATCCAGTTGATAATCAAATTTCATTTGCCGATAATAGAGCCGAGCCTGATCGGCATCGTCTAACCCATAGACATTCCAGTGGGGCTTATCGCTATTTTCAATGTACTTCAGCGAACGGGAGAGATAGGCTTTTGCGTAATCTATCGTTGTTGAATCAAAAGCAGTAAAAGGAACACGGTCCAGACGATCCACTTGCTTGCCTTTGGACTCATAAAGTTTGAATAAATCCAGATCCATGAATTGAGTAATGCCATCCGGTTTTGAAGATGAGGCCAGGAGTACGGTTAGAATCGCCGTTTCCATTTCGGGTACGGTCATGGCTTCGGCTTCTGTATTGTGTTTGATGCCTTCGCCTACCCGGGCCACAAAGAAAGAATCTAGTGTGTTATACTGAGAAGGGGTCAATAAGGGTAGTGCCTTAAGCAAAGATGCTTTAACGGAAGGTTGGTTGGATTGAGTCGTAAACGCTTCGGTAAGCAGGTGTTCGGTATGATCTAGTACGTTTAAAATTTCAGAGTGCTTGTAGAGCCATTCCACCTCCATTAAATGCATCGTTCCCAGCAGATAAGAAGGCTGAGATAGGGTTTTTCCTGAAATTTTCCAAAGAACCGTGGCAGGACTTGAGGGGGAAGGATGCTCGCAGGGGAATTGTGCCCAGTTGGAGAATGACATTCCTGTCCACATCCACATCACTGCGATCAAGTGAACGAGTGCTTTCATAAGCTAGAGGTTAAACGATAGAAGGTAGTCAACGTATAAGGTTGACGGTACTTCTGACCTGGATGAAGTTAATGCAGCAGCTTCATTTTCCATTCAACTCCTGGTGTGGAATCGTGATTGGAGACTCTTCGTAAATGATAGGCCTGGTTTAAAAAACCTGCTTATGCCTGCTTTGCCGGTACATCAGAGTGAAATAAAAGCCCAAAAGAGTAATGAATGAACCAATAATCACGTAAGACAGACTAGTCAGATTTTTCTCTATTTTACGGTTATGCTCATCAATGGTATACTGCATGAATCTGGTTTTGACCCGGGCTTTTCCACTGC
Organism: Siphonobacter sp. BAB-5385; assembly: GCF_002261125.1. Taxonomy (NCBI): domain Bacteria; kingdom Pseudomonadati; phylum Bacteroidota; class Cytophagia; order Cytophagales; family Cytophagaceae; genus Siphonobacter; species Siphonobacter sp. BAB-5385. The sequence goes on from NZ_NMPS01000173.1 coordinate 47,135, forward strand.
GAAAGTAAGTACCAGAAAGGTATTCCGGTTCGGCAATGATTCTTCCCTGACGGGTAACATAGCCGATGCGTTCGTTTTTAATTAGTAGAGCTATGCCCTCGTGAAATATAGAAACGTTATCATAGGAAACCGGAACGATAAGCCGGCCTACAGAATCTACTATTCCTTTTTTCTGCTTTTCCTGAATGATCGTATATCCATCTTTGATACTAACGATGGAGTCTACACGAAAGGGATAGGCTACCTGTTGACGTGCTTGAAGCAATCCCCATTTCTATTCTTCTTCGCCCAGAGGCTGCTAAAAGAAGCGGGCCTAAGATCCTCAAAAACAGGCTTCATGATTTCAACTCCCGTCTCTGCGTCCAGATACCCATATCCCTGATTCCACCTGGTTTGATACCAGCCCCGCCACTGGTTCTTTCGGGTCGTGTCAATCAGATCATAAGTCAGAGGTAGTTGTAACTGGGCATTCGCTCCTAATAACCCGTATTTGCCGCTTTTAGCCACTACTCGCAGCGGACGAGAATAAGCCACGTCTTCAATAAAATCAAACACCCGGGGCATGAGTAACTCGCCCTGATGAGTGAGGTAATTGGGCTGGTGATTCCGGTCAACCACCAGGCAGATGCCGTTGTGAAATTGAGTGGTGATGAAAGGACTAAATTTCTCTTTGAAGACGACCCGGTTGTGTCGGTCAATGAAAAATCCATATCGCTCCAGTGAATCGCCCACAAAAGCCACTCCTTCATGGAAATTACTAATCCAGGTATAGATCAGAGGAATCACTACTTCTCCTTTTGTATTGATAAATCCTGTTCGTCCTTTTCCATGAATGCCCACAAAGTTTCCATCGTGAAGGGGCTTTTTGATCACTACCGGAGCCAGTCCTTCGGTGAAGGCTCCAATGTCATCGTAAGGCTGAGAGGAGAGTCGTTTGCCTTCAGTGGAATACAGATAAGTCTTGAAACTTCGCCGGTATGAAATCGTATCGTTCTGGTAGAGATTGGGGGTATGTATGTATTTACGACAAATAAAAACGCCTTCGCTATACCCAACTTCATCAAATTCCCGGGCCCAATGGGGTTTGTGACTGGTGTAATCAATCATTCCCTGGAACACTTTACTTTCAATAGTATGGAGTGGATCGAGGCTCTGAGCAAAGCCCGGGAAAGGCAGGCAAATCAGTAGCATAGACAGCAACCGTTTCATAAGCTTTTCAGGAGTAAGGATAGATAGAGGTCAGAGGAACGTCCCTGGGTAAATAGACAAACTTAGGTACGCTGAGTAGGTAAAGGTAGAAAGTTAATGTTGTATGATAGATGTATGATTTTTTTATAATAAAACGGATACGTTCTAAACGTTTGGATTCCTACCACCACTGATGCCTTCTAACGAATATAAGACCATTTACATGCTTCAAACGTACCTCGATAAAAGGTTAACCTTGATACGGATAGCTGGAACCGATGAGCTTGATCCAGAACGTACATCAGCCAATTAGGACTACTATCCGGATTATATTTATAGTGGTCAGCATAGTAACTTAATGTTTTAATCTGGTCCCGATGGCTATAAATTAAACTTGGGCTTGTGATACCGAGTTGACTCAATACCACAAGCCCGTTAAAACACCGCTTATTTTCGCACCATCGGGAATTGAGAAATACGCAGATTGGTACACCCGTAAGGAATTAGCGTAATATCTTCCAGATCGTTGGCTGTCTCCAGTTGATAAGTCAGACTGTACGGAATTGGTCCAGCCATTTCATTGTAGATACCCCATGAAGGAATCCGCCGACCTTTCGTTTTAATTTGCAACGGCGTGCTTTCTGGGTTCCATGGATAAATAGAAACTGGTTTCACTTTTTCTACTCTATACTGATCTGCCAGCTTAGTTTCCGGCACCTGAATTAGGGCATAATTCCAGGGTGTGGTCGGGCGAAGTTCGTTATACGTAGCTCCGTATTCGATCGGGTCTTTGTCGTTTTTGACGGTAGTTACTTCGTCGCCGACTTTCAGAGCATAGGTGATTGGCCCGCGTTCTATGGACACCGAGTTTTCATACCAGGTGTTGTTGAAAACGTGCATTGGCAGGTACAGTTCCAGCACATCACCCGCTTGCCATGCCCGGTTGATTTTCACTACTTGATTCCCCGCTGACTGCTGTACTACGTTTCCGTTGATTCTGATTGTCGCCTGCTTACACCAGGCTGGAATGCGCAGGTGGAACGGAAACGAAGCCTTTCTCGATGGGTTCACAACAAACCGAATTATTTCCTCGAAGGGATAACCCGTTTCTTCTTTTACCGAAACGTGAAGCCCATTGGACAGGCCGATGGTGGCTTCACTAGGCGAATAAGCCAGTGCTGCAATTCCTCGATCGGCTGTAGCATACCATAGATTTTGAACAAATTTGGGCCAACCCTGGTGCATGTTCGACGTACAGCATGGATAGCCCGATAGCAAGCCGAAGCAGACATCGGTGCCACCGTGATTATCGCCAAAGTTGCGCACATGCCGGGTTGCCATCACCTGATTGGCCTGTTGAAAATACTGATGAGTCATATAATCGTCAGATACCTGCGTCGGCAAGGCGTTAAAGGCAATTTTTTCAAGTTGATCAGCATAGGATACCTCCCCCGTGATTTCGAGAATACTTTCCAGCGAAAACATCATCTCAACCGCTGAGCAAAGCTCTGATCCCTGCGTTGGGTTGTTGCCGTGCAGTGCTTCATCGCCACCATAAAGACCGTGCGCCATGCCGTTGTATTGCCGAATATCGGAAAAGGCTTTTTTCGTAGCATCGAGGTATTTTTTGTCAGGATGATGCTGATAGTATATAATGGGTTCTTTGATACCCTGTGCCAGATTTACGCAGTGAATGCTACCGGGTCTGGCCAGAAAATCAGTATTCAAAAAGCCATTGGTATAGTTGAATGTTTGTTTATGAACAAGATCACCCAGGTCGAGCAGAAATTTATCGCCAGTGATGTTGTAGAGCCAATAGATCACTGCCAGATTATCGCCACCCCGATAACGTGCCCAGAACGTCCAGTGATCAAGTGGTTTTTGGGGTAGTTCTTTGAGCTGATACTTGAAATAATTGGTCATCAATGTGATGACTCGTTTGTCCCCTGTAGCCGAGTAATATTGCTTCAAAACCTTCAACATGACCATCTTAGGCCACCAGTCCCGGCTATTGTCACGCTGGATGCCGGGTTCTGGACTATAATCTTTGGCAGGTCCAAAGTAGCCGTCGGGTTGCTGACTGGTAAGCGCCCATTCTACCCATGGTTTTGTCTTGGCAATCAGCGCTGAATCGTCCAGAATGTAGGCGAGGGGTAAAAGACCATCAATCCAGTACGGGCCCCGCTCCCACTGATCACCATCACCACCCAGCCAGCCGTTACGCTGATTCATCACGAGTGGATACAGCTCGTCCAATTGACCGGTTGCCCCGTTTTTCTGGCGAATGAGCATTTCCTTCAACCAGCCCAGCGGTTTAATGGTACCCAGCGGTAATTCGACATAAGGGTTTTGGTGTAGAGGAGCCCGGCTATGAACGTGGGCTATAGGCTGAGGCTTAGTTGTTCTTACTTGACCAACCGCTGTCAGGCTAAAACTTATCAAAAGAAGGTGAAACGTACCGTTTAATTTCATATAGTATAGTTAAATTTTAATCAAAGCTTGCTCTAAAAAGTAGAACCGGTCATTTCTATACTATTTACGAAAACCAAACAGAGCACCAAATAAGGTATTGGTGTTCTGTTTGGTTTTCGTCGCCCTGAACGGTTCTACAATAAATTAACTGGGCACAAGCCACATTACGCACACAGGTAGAGCAGAAGTGGTTCGGATAGCTTACCAGAAGTCGGTTCAAGCTATTGCCAGAAAGTACTTCAACTCATTTGATGCTCCTAATGAGACCAAGTAAAGATTGAACAGTACAGCTAACGATTAACAAAGTACTGACTTTGCTCAATAGATCATCTTGAGAAGACATCCTTACCCAACTCATATAGGCATGCGTTTAGTGCATTCCTCCAGAAACAGCTAACTTTTCACCCGTGATCCAGCCCGCGTTCTCTGATGCCAAGAATGCAACTGCTGGGGCTATTTCTTCCGGTTTGCCAAATCTACCCATTGGTATAGCCGCAAGCATACCTTCTTCCATAGCACTGCCTGCCAGTCCCAGTGTCCTTGATCCTTCAGTATCAGTTGGGCCCGGTGCCACCGTATTGACCCGGATGTGGCGGTTCACCAATTCTCTGGATAGAGAAACGGTTAAGGCGTTCAGGGCCGCCTTCGATGAGGTATAAATACTGGTGTATGGTCCCGGATTCTGTCCGCCTACTGAACTAACGTTGACAATGCTGCCTCCTGTTTGGGGAAAATACTTTAACGACTCCTGGATCGTCAGTATGGGACCTAATACATTGACCCGGTACTGTTCCAGGAAATCATCCTCCGTAACCGCTTCGATGGGCCCGAATCGGGCGGTGGCAGCATTATTCACCAGCACATCTAACTTACCAAACTGCTCCTTGACCTGTTTGAACAAATTAATAATATCGGCATGTCGGGCCATATCAGCCTGAAGGGCAATGGCCTGTCCGCCTGCCTCGCGGATGGCACTAACTACGCCTTCTGCATCGCTTGCCGCCGAACGATAGTTTACAATGACAATTGCCCCACAAGAGGCAAGTTCCTTGGCAATGGCAGCACCAATACCCTTAGAGCTACCAGTAACGACGGCCACTTTCTGCGTCAAATCTATTTTCATGAGCTTTCTTTTTTGACAAAGATAAATGAGCCAACTTTACCTGGGGTATGAGTTTCCCTTTAGAAAGTAGTTTCCTTTGAGAAACTAGGATGCACCAAGACAAATGAAAAAGAAAGTTTTTATTGATCAAAAGCCTCGGAACTGTCCAGGTCAGCTCATGGCTATCCATGATGTGATGGATATTTTAAGCGGTAAATGGAAAATCATAATTATCGTGTGTTTGAGTTTCGGCGACAAACGGTTTATGGACTTAATGCGGGAAGTAAAAGGGATAGGTTCCAAAATGCTGTCCAAGGAGTTACAAGAACTGGAGATTAACGGTTTAGTCAGTCGCACGGTGAAGCCTACTAAACCGATCACGGTAGAATACGCGCTTACCGATTATGGTCAGACCTTGAGGCCTATCCTCTTGGAAATGGCTAATTGGGGGCAACATCACAGAATAAAAGTAAAAGCATCATTCAAGGGAGAAGTTAACAATAGTTAGCACATACATAACTTGAGCCTACTTAGATTTTAGGTTACTTCAATTGATTAATTTACTATAAAGACTAGGTCAAGAGAACATATCATTTAGTAAAAGATGTTGGTTGCAGGCTTGAAAAGGATAGATTATAATCACCTTACTTGGAAAGGAAAGTGATGGATTAAAATAGAGCTTTCTCAGCAAGAAAGCTCTATGGGTTTTTCCTAACCAAAACTTAAACAGTCTCTAGTACTTTTAGCATTATTGAACCAGGGGCTCGGACCAAACGAACAGAAACGCTTGGGCAGGCGGGCAGGGGCTACCCAAGAACTTCGTCAGGATTGATCCAAAAGCCGGTTGATGAAGATAGAACTTCCTCAAGCGAGAAAGCCCTATCGATCTCCTCTTAACCAAAACGTGTTCACTACTTTTTATTGAGTTTGCTCGCTAGGCCCGTATTTAGAAAAGCGAGAAATTCATTGGTGTCATAATTAGCACCCTGGGGCTTTACCAAGGCCTGTTCGGTGTTCGCATCCAGCAGCACGTAGTACGGCTGAGAATTGGATAAAAAGTGGCTGGCCTGCAGATTGCTCCACTTCTTGCCAATCGTGCTTATGGGCTTGCCATTCACCACGGTTTGTTCCGCAGCCGCTAGCTCGGTTTTATCATCGACGTAGAGTTGAATCAAGACGTACTTTTCCCGGATGGTTTGTAAAACCGCGGGGTCCGGCCAGACAGTAGCCTCCATCTTTCGACAATTCACGCAGGCATGTCCCGTAAAATCAATCAACACGGGCTTATTCACCTGTCGGGCGTAGGCCAGCCCTTCCTCGTAATCAAAGAAGGCATCCAGGCCCAGCGGGGCATGAAACAAATCGCTGTACTTATGAGTCGGGTGACTTTGGGCAGCTGAACCTGCATTTCCAGTTAGACTGGCGGAGTACAGATCAAAATCCTGGGTCTGCTGCGGGGGCAGAAAGGCCGCAATGGCTTTTAAAGGGGCTCCCCACAGGCCCGGAATCATGTAGAGCGAAAAGCTTAGGGCGAGCACCGCCAGAAAAAAGCGGGGTACCGACAAGGAAACCAGCGGCGAATCGTGAGCAAAGCGAAGCTTGCCGAGCAAATAAAAACCCAGCACGCCAAAGAGAATAATCCAGAGCACCAGAAACACTTCCCGGTCAAACCACTGCCAGTGGTAGGCCAGATCGACGTTGGATAAAAACTTCAGGGCCAGGGCCAGCTCCAGAATCCCCAGCGTCACCTTCACGGAATTCAACCAGCCCCCCGATTTAGGCAGGGTTTTCATCCAAGAGGGAAATAGGGAAAACAGGGTGAAGGGCAGGGCCAGGGCCAAAGCAAAACCGAACATACCCACGGCGGGCCCCAGCAAGGCTCCCATGGAAGCCGCCTGCACCAGCAGCGTACCAATGATGGGACCCGTGCAGGAGAAGCTCACCAGGGAAAGCGTCGTGGCCATGAAGAAAATGCCCAGCAGTCCACCCTGATCGGCTTTCTGATCCATCTTGTTGGCCCAGGCAGTGGGCAGCATGATCTCAAAAGCTCCCAGAAAGGACGCGGCAAAAATCACCAGCAGCAAAAAGAAAGCAAAGTTGAAGAGGCCGTTGGTGGACAGGTTATTTAGAGCATCGGCCCCGAAGAGAACGGTAATGAGCAAGCCCAGCGAGACGTAGATGACAATAATGGAAAGTCCGTAGATGAGGGCATTGCGGATTCCCGAGGCTTTGCTTTCGGCCTGCTTGGTAAAAAAGCTGACGGTCATGGGCAACAGCGGAAAAATGCAGGGCATGAAGATGGCGGCAAGGCCCCCCAGAAGTCCCGCTACAAAAGTCATCCACAAGGACTGGCTTTCGGCCGAGGGCGTAGCCGGGGTGTTGGCTACGCCGCTCAGAGCCTGAGCACTAGTGTCCGCGGGCATCGTTGCCTGAGTCGAGGCACCCACCGAATCGGTCGTCTCTTCGACGGGGGTGAACTCCAGATCGTCGATGGAAAGCGAGTCCTGAGCCCAGCCGGAGGTGGTGCTCAGCAGACCCAGCAGCACGAGTAAGCCCATGGCCCCTAGCCGAAGCCACTGCTTCAGGGGTAAGAAATTGATTACCATACTCGCTACTTATTTTACAGGGACAGTGAAGCTTACTTCTTCGGGGGGCAGGCACTGCTTGTCATCGCAGACCATGTATTCCAGCGTGCCTTTAACGGTCAGGGGCGTCTTGCCAGTTAGTTTGAGCTTTTGCTGAAAAATGACCTGCTTCTCAAAATAGCTGACTTCCATACCGAACACCTTTTCCAGTTTGGTAATGGGGGTAGGTTCCTGGGTAGGTCCCTGCAGGGCATAGCTTCCGGGGCTAAATTTGAAAGAGGTAGCCACGGGGCCCCCTTCCTTGACATGCTGGGAGTAGACGTGCCAGCCGGGATCAAGGGTGGCCTTCAAATACACGACGGCTTCGGTAGGACTGGTTTTCTTGGCGGCGTAGCTCCACTTGACCGGTTTTAAAATCTGAGCCTGTAGCGAGCTACCCACCAGCAAAGCGATGCTGGCTAACCATACTTTTTTCATACAAGGAAAACTTAAGAATCGTGAGAACGTATACGGTGCCTGTTAACCCTTAACGAAGCAAAGGAGCCGCCAATCGGCTGATGGGTCGGTAATCCAGAAAATGAACGCTGGAAGAGAAGTACCCGGACTGGATGGGTTCCTGACGGACCAGGTCCGTACTCAGGTATTTTTTATTGCTATCGCATAAAATGGTCACCACGCGAGCCTGTGGACCCATTTGATTTTGCAGTTGAATGGCTCCAATTAAATTGGCTCCCGAAGATATGCCCACGGCCAAGCCTAGCTCGGTAGCCAGTTTTTGAGCCATCAGAATCGAATCCCCATCGGAAGCCTGCACGATGCTATCGAGTTCACTCAGGTTCACTAATTCGGGAATGTATTCGTCAAAAAGCCCCTGGATGCGATGCGTACCGGTTTTATAGCCGACGGATAAGGTTGGCGATTCAGCGGGTTCCAGCGGGTGTACCCGGATCGCGGGGTTGCGTTTTTTCAAGTATCGGCCCACGCCCATCACCGTTCCACCGGTACCCACCCCGGCGACAAAAGCATCGGGGGTAATGTCGATCGCTTGCAGTTGCAGCCAAATCTCGCGACCCGTCGTTAAGTAATTGGCTTCGGCATTGAATTGATTGGCAAACTGACGCGGTAGAAACAGGCGGGGGTCGCTGGCGGCCAGTTCTTCCGAACGCTGCTGAGCCCCTCTAAATCCCCCTTGTTCTTTGGTAAATACTTCAATGTCAGCTCCCAAACTGCTGATGATGTCCATGCGTTCCTGACTCATGCGCCGGCATGAGGATGGTGACCGGATGCCCCAGGGCTCTGCCCACCGCGGCAAATGAAATGCCGGTACTGCCGCTGGTGGCTTCAATGATGCGATCGCCCGCCTGAATTTTTCCTTCCCGGTACGATTGATGTAACACGTGAAGAGCCATGCGGTCCTTGATACTACCGGTCAGGTTGTAATGCTCGCATTTGACGAAAATCGAACGCTCCTGGCCCTGATAGGAGTAAAAAATTTCCAGCATGGGCGTGTTCCCGACCAGATGCCAGAGGTGATTGAATTT